>JABABF010000103.1 GCA_014238345.1 Gammaproteobacteria bacterium | reverse complement strand
TGGATCGCGTGTTGCCAGTGGTGGAGGCATTGCGGGGCGAGTTCGATGTGACGCTCTCAGTAGACAGTAGCAATCCGGAGTTAATGACTGAGGCGGCGGCGCTCGGTGCGGGTTTGATCAACGATGTGCGTGCGCTCAGTCGACCGGGAGCATTGGTGGCTGCCGCCGCCAGTGGCCTGCCAGTCTGCCTCATGCACATGCCCGCAGAGCCCGCTACGATGCAGGATGATCCGCGCTACCGCAATGTGGTTGTCGAGGTGCGCGACTTCCTGCGCGACCGCTTGCAAGCCTGTCTGACTGCGGGCATCTCCGCTGAGCGCATCGTCTTAGATCCGGGGATTGGTTTTGGCAAGACAGTGGCGCATAACTTGTTGCTACTCAGCCAACTCAATGTATTATTGGCCGAGGGGCACCCGCTACTGGTCGGGGTCTCGCGCAAATCTGTTGTCGGTCATGTATTGGGGCGCCCGTTGGATGAGCGCTTAGCTGGTAGCGTGGCGCTGGCGGCGCTAGCGGTCTTCCAAGGGGCGCATATTATCCGGGCTCATGATGTAGCCGAGACGGTGGATGCGGTGCGTATGTCATCGGCTGTGCGCGCCGCACATGCCATGTCATCGGGGACTCCGTAGTAAAATAAGCCCCTATTTATGGCGCACTAGATGCGCACGATTCACGCTATGGCTACAGATTATTTTGGCACGGATGGCATTCGCGGTCGGGTCGGCGATGCTTTTGTCAACCCCGAGTTCAGCATTCGTTTGGGCTGGGTATTAGGGCGCATACTAGTGGATGCTGTCAAAGGGCATCGCGGCCATGTAATCCTCAGCAAAGATACGCGCATTTCGGGCTATATGTTGGAGACAGCATTGCAGTCGGGTCTGATCTCCGCTGGCATGGATGTGTTACTAACGGGACCCTTACCCACTCCGGCGACGGCTTGGTTGGTGCGTACGCTGGGGGCGGTGGCTGGTGTGGTGGTCAGCGCTTCACACAACCCTCACCACGACAATGGCTTTAAGTTTTTTGGTGGCGATGGACGCAAATTTTCGGTAGCGTTAGAGCAGCGCTTATGCACGAGTTTGGATAATGACTCGACATCAATGCAGGCGGTGGGTTCGAGTCGCCTTGGCCGGCCGCGCCGCCAAGCGGATGCTGGTGGGCGCTATGTGGAATATTGCAAGAGCGTTGTGCAAGGTATGCGCCTAGACGGTATGCGCATTGCCCTGGACTGTGCCCACGGGGCGACCTATAAGGTGGCACCGGCGACGTTATCTGAGCTGGGAGCGGAGCTCACATTGATAGGTGTTGAGCCAGATGGCATCAATATCAACCATCGTTGTGGCTCGACTGAGCCAGCAGAGTTGCGCCGTGTTGTGCTGGAGCGTAAATTGGATTTGGGGATTGCTTTTGATGGCGATGGTGATCGAGTGCTGTTTGTTGACAGCGAAGGGCGGATGGTGGATGGTGATCAGCTGCTCTATATCTTGGCAATGGAAATGCTGCGCCGTCACGGGCGCTGTGATGGCGTGGTAGGCACGCAGATGAGTAATCTGGGTTTGGAGCGTGCACTAAAGAGCGAGCGCGTACCCTTTGTGCGCGCCCAGGTCGGTGACCGCTATGTGCGAGCGGCCATGGATGAGCACGGTTGGGTGTTGGGTGGCGAGAGTTCCGGGCATATCATGTGCCATTCCCATACTACCACTGGCGATGGCATTGTTGCCGCGCTCTGTGTGCTACAAACCCTGATCAATACTGGCAGCAGTCTGCAGGAGTTGATCTCCGGTATGCAGCGCCTGCCACAGGTAGTCAACAATGTGCGTGTTATGAGTGGTGGCGGTGCCGATATCTGCTCGGCTGCCACGGTGCGCAAGGCGGTGAATTCCGCCACCAAAGCCTTGGGTGATGCCGGGCGCATTCTGTTGCGTCCCTCTGGCACTGAAGCGGTGGTGCGTGTGATGGTGGAGGGCGAGGACAGCAAGTTGGTTCGCTCCTTGGCTCAAGAGGTGACTACTGCCGTCCAAGGGGCGGCCGGTGAGGTGTGATATGGCTGTGGAGCCCAGCGGTAGACAGTGGCAGTGGCGCGGCGATGCTCTGGCTGGGGGGGCATCCTCTGCTGGGCTTGCTACCGATGCTGTGATCGTTGCGGGGGCTAGTGGGTGGCGGTGAACAAGGGGCAGCGACCTTTGATAGCGGCTAATTGGAAGGCACATGGAGACCGACACGAGCTGTCGCGTTGGTGTGAGGCGGTGGGCACTGCCCCTGGCAATGTGGATTACCTGTTTTTGCCGCCAGCGGTGTTGCTACCAATGGTGCAACAGCTGGCACCGCCATTCGCCTGGGGGGGGCAGGATATCTGCCCGGTAGAGCAGGGCTCTCATACGGGGGAAGTGACAGCGGCGATGCTACTCGAATGTGGCGCCAGTCATACTTTGGTAGGGCATTCTGAGTGCCGGAATCTGCGTGCCGATACCGATGACCGTGTGGCCGCCAAATACGCGGTGGCCGCAAGGGCTGGTTTGGTGCCAGTGCTGTGCGTGGGCGAGACATTGGCTGAGCGCGAGAGCGGGCACAGCGAAGCGGTGGTCAGTCGCCAGTTGGCCGCAGTACTGGCTACGGCACCGCCGCCGCTACCGTTAGTTGGGGCTGTGCTGGCATATGAGCCAGTGTGGGCCATCGGCACTGGCTGCGTGGCATCACCGGCGGTGGTACAGCAGATGCATGCCGCTTTGCGGCGGCTATGGCAGAGTGAGCGTGGCGGCGAGTCGTTGCGACTGCTCTACGGCGGCAGTGTCAAAGCAGATAATGCGGCGGCTTTGGCGTGCCAGCCGGATGTTGATGGCTTTTTGGTTGGCAGAGCCTCATTGGTGGCGACCGAGTTCTTGGCCATTGCCAAGGCCAGCATTGCCACTACCAGCTGATGGATGGCATGTCACCGACAGCATGAGAGCGGGTTTTATGCTAGTCTATCTTGTTGCGAATATCGCCCCTCATACGTAGATTTGGAGCTAAAGAGCTTTGTTAGGAGTCATTCTCGTTGTGCATGCGGTGGTCTCGCTGGCCATTGTCGTGCTGGTGTTGTTGCAGCGCGGCCCAGGTGCCGATGCGGGGGCTTCTTTTGGTGCTGGCAGCTCGCAGACTTTCTTCGGAGCTGGTGGCAGTGGCAATGTACTCTCGCATATCACCACTGTGTTGGTGGCGATCTTCTTTGCCGCTAGTTTCTCAGTGGCGCTGTTGGCTAAGCAGAGCATTGATGCCAGTTTGCCACCCGAGTTGCCTGCTGTAGTTGATGCCTTGGCTGTTCCAGAGTTGGAGCGCCCCTCGTCCAGCTCGCCGCCCTCTGGTGACTTGCCGGATGCGCCGTCTGCTCCTACCACACAGCCCAGCGATTTGCCGGACACTCCGTAGAGCGGCGTTTGTAGCGCCTTGCCATTTATGATTTGCTTTGCTGACGCCGAAGTGGTGGAATTGGTAGACACGCTGTCTTGAGGGGGCAGTGGCCTTTAGGTCGTGCCGGTTCGAGTCCGGCCTTCGGCACCACCGTATTACCGGGAAACAAGGCCACGATAGTGGCGGTGGGCGTGCAATTCGCCCCCAGTGCCCAGCTAAGTTGGCAAGACGAAGTGTTTGTGCAGCTCCGCCCGCATGGCGGCATCTACCCCCAATCGTTGCTCCAAATAATCTGCAGTACTTGCATAGTGTTCGTCAATGGCATCAAAGGCGTGTTGCAAGTATTCGCGGCGCACGGTCAGTATGGGTTGCCAGGTCATGAGATCTGAGGCCGAGAGACCGTAGCGTTCCAACACACGCATCATATTGGCCCGTGTCCCGAGGAGTTCAGCACTCAGCAGGTAGTCGGCCATTACAGTCTCGCGTGTTGCGCCCAGTGCCAGTAGGATGAGAGCCACGCCGAAGCCCGTGCGATCCTTGCCCGCTGTGCAGTTCAGTAGCACGGCTCCATGGCGTGGTGCCAGCAGTTGGCGGAACATGTTCTGGTAGTGTTCGCTCTGGCCGATGGCGAGGTCGCGGTTGATCTCGCACATCTTCTGCGCCACATCATCGGGGCTGATAGTCACATTGCTGTTGGGGTCCAACCAGTGCTGGTAGCCGCCGAAGTTGCCCGGGGTGATCGGTAGTGCTGTCAGCTGGGGCGATGGTACTGGCAGTCGGTGAGGCTGGCTCTGCACTTCGCTGTCATGGCGAAAATCGATGATCGTGCCGATGCATAGAGCCGCCAGCAAGGCCGTATCACCATCGTCCAAGTCGGCCAAATGACCGCTACGGTACAAGCATCCCCAGCGCAGTTGGCGGCCATTGCCGAGTGGGTAGCCACCGAGTTCGCGGAAATTGTGTGTAGTGTTGAAGGGCAGGCGCCGTGAGCCGATCAAGTGGCGCTTGCTGTCGGCCTCTAGGCAGAAATAGCAACCGTCCTCCATGGAAATGCGCCACTCAGACCCGCTGCCGTGGACGAGAGGACGGCTGTAGTCAATGCTGTCCGGGCGCATACCCCCATAGATGGTTACAGTGCCGTCCGGTGCGTTTGACCACTGCAGGTGCCAGTGATCCTCTTCTTGCGTCATGAATAATTCTGGTTGCATTACTTGTTTCTAAAGCCCAGTGGCTATAATCCTGTTGGCACAGCCTACTATTATCGTTCTATGAATGAGCCGATGGATACCGCTCCAGAATCGGGCAAGCCGCCATCCAAAGCCCTGTTGCCCCATGCCTTGCGTGCCGCTGGCTTTGCCTGGCGTGGCTTGGTAGCCACTTGGCGCACTGAGCGCGCTTTTCGGATTGAAGTATGGTGTTGTGCGCTACTGTTACCCGTGGCGCTATGGCTTGGGCGCGACGGTGTTGAGCGCACACTGTTGATGGTGAGCTGCTTGCTGGTGCTGATCTGTGAGTTGTTGAATTCGGCGTTGGAAAATCTTGCCGACCGCATTAGCACCGAGCGCCACCCATTGGCTGGGCGCGCCAAGGATCAAGGTGCCGCCGCTCTGCTGCTCAGCCTCTCATTGGCGGGTTTGTGCTGGGGCATGGTAATCTGCGAGCGCTGGTTGTTCTGATGGGGAGCTGCCCTGTAGCTGGGGCGTTGAACTTGATCAGACAGTACAACAATTAGCTATAAAGATTTCTAATCGCTCAAGCTCAGTTTACGATTAGCCAATTGATATCTTTCAATTAGTCGAGGATTTGCAGCTTATGTGCTGTACAGTACTAAAGATTAGCCATGAAAAGGATTGATAATGGCTCAGTTTACGATTAGTCAACTGAGATCTTAGGATTAGAAGAGTGCCTAAGCTGATAGACCTGTGGGATCAGATACATCCAGAGTCACAATAAGACGATATGAAGAGCGTTGAGCTATATCCCAGGCAGCTCATGCCTCGAGTGATGGAGGCGTTGGCAGATTCGCCAGTAGTACTCATTCATGGGCCGCGGCAGAGTGGCAAGACAACGCTGGCTCGGCAGGTGGGTGACGAGGTGGGCTTTACCTATGTCAGCTTTGACGATGATGTGCAACGGGCCGCAGCGCAGGTGGATCCAGTGGGGTATGTTGCCGATCTTCCGGAGCGGGTGATATTAGACGAAGTGCAGCGGGTACCGGAGCTGTTCACCTCGTTGAAGGCGGCGGTGGATTCCCGGCGAGAAGCAGGGCGGTTTATCTTGACTGGTTCAGTTAATGTGCTGCTAGTGCCGAAGCTTGCAGATTCACTGGCGGGTCGAATGGAGATATTGAAATTGCATCCGCTAGCTCAGGCAGAGCTCGCTGGAGTGCCCGGTAGCTTCCTGTCGGCGTTGTTTGGAGGTACATTCAAGGCGGGCGTTGTTGGCCAGCGGCTGGGAAAGTTGCTGGTAGAGCGCGTGGTGGCCGGCGGTTTTCCACCCGCATTGGCGCGCGCCTCGCCTCGGCGGCGGACAGCTTGGTATAAGGATTACGCCACAACTTTGGTGCAGCGCGATATCCGCGATCTTGCCCGCATCAAACATCTAGCTGATCTGCCGCGCCTGCTACAGATGGCCGCCGCTTCTACGGCACGATTGCTCAATGCTTCTGACCTTGCCACGTCGTTTCAGATGAGTCGCCCGACTATGCTAGAGTACTTGACGCTCCTGTCGCGTATTTTTCTGCTGGAGGAGCTGCCGCCATGGCACAGTAATCAGCTCAAGCGCCTTGTCAAAACACCCAAGTTGCATTTGGGCGATACCGGATTGGCATGCGCTCTGCTCGGCCTGAATGCCGCCACCTTAGGAAAGGATACTACTCAGTTCGGTCGGGTGTTGGAAACTTTCATCTACCAAGAGCTGCGATGTCAATCCAGCTGGTGGGAAAAAACGGTGTCTTTCAGTCATTTCCGCGACAAGGAAAAGCTGGAAGTAGATCTAGTACTGGAATCTGGAGGCCAGCTGGCTGGGGTGGAAATTAAAGCCGCTTCGACAGTCACTGCTCGAGATTTCAAGGGATTACGCAAACTCATGGGTGCAACAGGATCGCGCTTTGCAACTGGGGTTGTGCTGTATGATCGCGACGCGATCGTTCCTTTTGGCAAGGATCTGTATGCTATCCCCATATCAAGTCTATGGGGGGAATGATGCCTAGATATTAGCTTAGGGAAGCCTGCATAATTCGCGCTACCGATTCATCAGCTACCAGAGCTTGAAGATTTTCCTTTGGGTCACTGACCTGTTTACTACTCCAAGCGGTTAATAAATCAGGCATCTCCCACCCCACGCCATCAGTCGCTAATCAGTGCCATGTTGGCTGGCAGGAAGGCATCTCCCAGCTCTTGGCTGCCGTCCACGCTGCGTACTTTGCGCGCCACTTGGTGCAGCAATACACGGCTGTAGGTGATCTGCCCGACATGCCGCCCAGTCACTAGTTCCAGTGCCGCTTCGGCCATCACTTCGACATTCTCGGCCATGTCGGGGCTGTTTTTGGCGATGTGACCAACGAGTGCCGCTGCCTGCTCTGTCAGTGCAATTGCCACTGGCATCAACGCGTTGACGAATACATTGCTACCGGCCACTTCATGTGCCAAACCCTCGGTGTAGCGATTTAGCGCAGACTTGCTGGAGCCGTAGACCGCGATCATATGAGCGGCTTCTGGGGAGTCTCTGTAGGGCACCTGTGGTTGCTGTGCCGAGGAGCTGGTGATATTGAGAATCCAGCCTTGACCGCGCTCTAGCATGCCCGGCAAGACCTGTTGAGATAAATCGATCGGGGCGTTGTAGTTGACCTCAAAGATGCGCTGTCGATCTTTCAGCTGACATTGGCTGGGGAGAGCCCATTTGGTAGTAGCGGCATTGTTGACCAAGATGTCCAGTGCCCCGAAGTGTTGCTCGGCGCGCTGTACCAAGTCGGCGCGTTGACCGGCATCTTGCAGGTCGGCCACCTCGGCGACGGCCTGTCCGCCGTTGGCTTGAATGAGGGTGACGGCCTCTTCCAGCGTGCCGGGCTGTTGGCCGTGTTTTCCTAGGCGCGAGCTGACCAGCACCACGGCGGCACCCTCGGCGGCGATGCGTTGCGCTATCGCCAAGCCAATGCCGCGCGATGCACCGGTGATCAGGGCGACGCGCCCCTTGCAACTGTCATTATTTGCCATGGTTACTATTTTTAATATAAGTATTGCGGCGCTCGTTTGATGATTAAGGGTGGGGGAGGCTGAGTGAGAGGGTTCCCGGGCTGAGGCGCACGCGCACTGCTTGAAAATCTGGAGCGCCGTGCAGGGTGTATTTCGCGCTGTTGGAAAAAGTGACTGGCTCGGTCGGTAGGCCGAGCGCATCGACATTGAGTTTGGCATCGCCATTGAGGTCATCGAACAACTGTAGGGCGTAGTCCCCCGGTGTCAACCCGGGGAAGGTAGTCACCACGGTGCCCTCGCTGGGAGGCAATAGCCGGTACGCCGTCGCCACACCATTCTCCCAGGCACTATGGTCAGCGAACAGCTGCAACCATAATTCTCCGCCACCTTCTGCGATGCTCCGGCTACCTGTCGTGATGCTGACAGTCAGCGTTACGCTACTGGGGGGGATTGCGCCCTGTATCACGGCACGGTATTGGTGATACAGGGCGACCAACTCTGATATATCGTGTTGTTTAGTGGCGGTCGCTTGGCTCAGCGCTCGCTCAAGGCCATTATTGGCACCATCCCAGCCGACCCGTAGCGGCAGTGCTTCGGTGGCATCCCGCTGCTGAATAGAGTGAAAGTGTGTCTGTAGCCCAGTCACAGAGTTTGCTCCGACAAAAACATCAAATCGTCCCGGTTCCGATACCCATTGTTGTTGATTATTGACCAAGCGTAGCGCAGACTCGGGCACAGTGAATTCGATCTGTGCTGTTTCACCTGCTTTGATGTGTTGGCGCTGGTAGGCTTTCAATTCGCGCACTGGTCTCGTTGAGCTGGCCACACTATCGTGCAGGTACAGCTGCGCCACTGTTTCCCCGTCGCGCTGTCCAGTGTTGCGCACAGTGACTGTTACTTTCAAATCCTCCTGTGGCGGCACGAGCCAGTTGTCTAATTCAATGGCTTCATAGCGAAAGCTGGTATAGCTGAGTCCGTGGCCAAACGGGAACAAGGCTGCGGAGGGCTGGCCGCTATTTTTGTGGTTGTAGTAGAGCGGCTCTTGCTCTGCGTATCGTGGAAAACTCACTGGCAGGCGACCGCTGGGGGCATAATCGCCAAACAAGATATCGGCTACAGCATTGCCTGTTTCTGAGCCGAGGAACCAAGTTTCTACTATGGCGTTGGCATGTTCCGCCAGCCATGGCAGTGCCAGTGGCCCGCTGTTACGCAGCAACACAACCACAGGCACACCCGTGGCGATGACTGCGCGTGCCAGTGCCAATTGTGCGTCTGGGAGACGGAGGCGGGTGCGTATAGCGGCATCCTTGGGTTGCTTGCTTACTGTTCCCAATGCCAGCACCGCAACATCTGCGCGCCGCGCTTCCCGCACCGCCGCCGCGATGCCATCAGTCAATGGTGTCGTGATACCTGAGCCTTGGGTGTAGAGCAGACCGTTTTCGCCGCCACGCGCCGCGACTAAACCCTCGTACAGGCTGACACCTGCACTGCGGCGATGGAGTGGTAGCCATGAGCCGTTGAGGTGTTGTTTGTCTTTGATAAAGGGGCCGATCAGTGCGAGCCGTTGGCCGCGCTTGGCCAGCGGCAACAACCCTCCTTCATTTTTGAGTAAGACGATGGATTCGCGTCCAGCGGTACGTGCCAGCTGACGCGCGGCGGTGCTCAACAATTCTTTTTTTGGTTGCTTCTTGGCATAGCGCAGGGGATTATCAAACAGCCCGAGCTGGTATTTGACCGACAGAATACGGCGCGTGGCATCGTCGATGTACTGCTTTTCTAGTGGTTTTCCCTGATTCCATGTGCGCAGTTGTTCTCCACAGGGCATGGTGCCCAGGCGAATATCGACCCCTGCGGCATAAGTGCGCTGGATAGCCTCGTACGGATCGATGGTGGTGTCATGGGACAGTGATTTAGCACCAGCTTGCGGGCGTGCAATGACGAAGCCAGAGAATCCGAGTTCGCCCTTGAGAAGATCGATCAAATAGCTTTTGTGTGCGGTGCCTGGCATGCCGTTGATATCGTTGAAAGAGGTCATGATGGTGGCGACCCCGCTATTGATAGCAGCTTGGAATGGAGGTAGATAGACGCTACGCATCGTGTGTTCAGAGAGGTCGGTTGCCGCATAATCCAAGCCTCCCTCAGCGGCACCGTCGGCGATGAAATGTCTAGCTGTGGCCGCTATGGTATCTGTTGAATCAAGCGCCTCGCCTTGGAAACCGCGCACCCGGGCTATGGTGAATTGCGAGGCGAGGAGTACATCTTCCCCCGCGCTTTCGCCGATGCGTTTCCAGCGCGCATCTCGGGCGACATCGACCGCTGGAGCGAGGGTCCAGTTGATGCCGACAGCAGTGGCTTCGCGAGCGGCGGCGCGGGCAGTGCGCTCAGCTAGAGTAGGGCTCCAGCTGGCGACTTCTGCCAAGGGCGATGGAAAGATGGTGGCGTAGCCGTGGAGTACTTCGGCTCCGAAGAGCAATGGAATCCCCAAGCGGCTCTGAGCGACCTCTGCCTGTGCTGTGCGCACAAAATCTCCTCCGGCAGCACCGATGAAGCCACCGATATGTCCACGGCGCAAATCCTCGCGCTGTGTTGCGCTGAGTTGGAAGATGTCAAGCGCTCGGCTGGGGTCGACACCCAGTGCTGTGCGATCTGCGCTGAGATCAATCGCCGGTGTGGCCAAGTTACATTGGCCAATTTTTTCCTCTAGAGTCATGCGTGAGAGCAATGCATCGACAAATTGTGTCTCCTGAGCGCTATTTGAGCTCCATGCTGGCAGTGGTGGTGCCCGCAGTGACTTCAGTAGATAGCCCATGCCGATCGCTGCTACCGCGATACCGGCGATCATCAACAGCGGTAGTAGTGCATTGCCCTGATGCGGGCGCTGAATGGTTGGGTAGGGACTCATGGTTGGCTCCCTAACTCGCTGGGGTTATGGTGCTGTTGCGCTGACGCAGTGCACACGACCAATATAGCCCTAAATCATAACATGTTGGCGGGTATTGGCAGTAGTTTAAGTGCCGCTCTACAGATTTTTTGGAGCGCGAATAGCACTTATGTCATGTTAATTGATGGCTATCTCCCGTGTGGCATGGACATGGAGCTCTATGCTGGGTGTGTGCTATATTCTCTGCGAGTTTTTGTGCGCCGTTGCATCTTAAATAAGTATTTTGGAGCTCCTAGTTATGCGCTATCCACGATGGCTTGCTATGTCGCTGTGTGTCCTGTTGCCATGGCATTTAGCAAATTGCAGCCAGCCTGATCGCAACGAGCAGGTGCCGTTGGGAGTGGCGACCCCGCCGGTCGAGTTCGATTTGAGCGAAGCCGAGCAGCGAGAATTGACTGCAGGAAACCGCGATTTTGCCTTTGCGCTCTACGCTTCATTGCGCGGCACCAGTGGCAATTTATTCTATTCGCCCCACAGTATTTCGCTGGCGCTGGCGCTGTGCTATGCAGGTGCCCGTGGCGAGACAGCGCAGCAGATAGCCGCAGCGTTGCGCTTCAGTCTCCCCGCTGTGCGGCTACATCCAGCGTTCCATGGGTTGGATAGCGCACTTAGTGGCCGTGCGGCGGCGGCTGGTTTTGAGATGCATATTGCCAATGCCTTGTGGGGTCAGCAAGGCTATGATTTTCACCGCGACTACCTCTCCACCATCTCGCGGCACTACGGTGCGGCGCTACAGCAGCTGGATTTTATGAACTTTCCCGATCGCTCCCGCGTGCACATCAATCGATGGGTGGCCGACCAGACGGAGCAGCGGATAGCTGAGCTCATCCCGGCGGGCGCGATTCGTATTGATACGCGATTAGTGCTGAGTAACGCCATTTATTTCAAGGCTGCCTGGCAACACCCCTTCGACAGTGATGACAGTAGCCAAGGGGTGTTCCACGCCGCCGGAGGAGCTCAGCGACAGGTGCCGATGATGCGGCAGACCGAGCACTTCGCCTATGCCAGTGGCTCGGGCTATCAGGCGTTGGAGTTACCCTACGCCGCCCAGGGTTTGGCGATGTTGATTCTGTTGCCCGCAGCCGGCCATTTTGATCGTGTTGAGGCGGCATTGAGCAGTCAGCAGGTCATGGCACTGAGCAGTGGTCAATTGCTGAGTCGGCGGCGGGTGATGCTCACGATGCCCAAATTCGAGTTCTCTGAAGATTTGCAATTATCTGCAGCACTGTCCTCGCTGGGGATGCCCGTAGCCTTCAGCGATGCGGCGGATTTTTCCGCGCTCAGCGAGGGGGATCTATCCATCAGCGAGGTGGTGCACAAGGCCTTTATCTCCGTAGATGAGGCGGGCACCGAAGCGGCGGCAGCCACAGCGGTGATGATGCGCCTGACATCCATGCCACTGCACGAGCCGACCGTAGAACTGCGCATTGATCGTCCTTTTATCTTTCTCATCCGCGATCAGGTGACGGGTACAGTGCTATTTCTTGGGCGGGTATTAGATGTCTGATAGGCTGCGTTGTATCCCCTCACCTTGCCATGTTCTCCGGCGGGTGCTGGGGGCACTGCTATTCGCTGTGCTACCTTCTATTACCATGGCGCAGTCCGCCGCCCCGCAATTGCCAGCCTACCAGCGGACTGAACAGCGTGCTCCGTGCCGAGATCACCGCCCCGAGCGCCAAGTGTTTTTTGGCGATCTTCACGCGCATACGGCTTTTTCCTACGATGCGGTAATCTACGGTACCCGCAATAAACCTGCCGCGGCTTACCGTTATGCGCGCGGCGAGCGCATCGGCCTACACCCCTACGACAGCGCTGGTCAGCCGCTGGCCAGCCACCAATTGCGCGAGCCGCTGGACTTCGTCGCCATCACCGATCACGCCGAGACGATGGGTTTAGCGCCTGTGTGCATCACTCCTGGAGTAGCGGGTTACGGCCAGTGGCAGTGCCGCCTGTTGCGCGCGGTGCCCAAGCTGCCGCACTTTATGCCAAGGGTGCTGTTGTTGTTGGCAGTGCGCAATCCGCAGGAGCTACCAACGATGTGCGGGGACGACAACGAATACTGTGCACCCCACGCTCCTGGGGTCTGGCAAGAGACGATCCAAGCGGCGGAAAATGCCTATGATCGCAGTGAAGATTGCGAGTTCACCAGTTTTATAGCCTTTGAGTGGTCGGGCAGCTTGCAAGACAGCAATCTGCACCGCAATGTCATTTTTCGCAACAGTGAGCTCGGCACATTGTCCAATCCACCGCCGGGGCAGGCGCAGCTGCGTACTCCCGAGGATCTGCACAGCGCGCTGGAGCAGGACTGCCTGTTGCGCCCGGGCTGTGATGTGTTAGCCATTCCGCACAACTCCAACCTCAGCGGTGGGGTAATGTTCCCAATGGGCGCACAGCTCAGCGCTACGCAGGCGCAGCGCTGGGCGAATATGGAGCCACTACTTGAGGTGATGCAACACAAGGGAGATTCGGAGTGCTGGTTTGGCGCGGATCCCTTGTGTGAATATGAAAAACTCACTTTTGGTAATTTCAGCGATGGTAAGGCGCAGAGTTTTGGAGTTGATGTGCCCACGCCCACGGGTGTCACTGGCTTTGCCCGAACGGTGTTGGCAGAGGGTTTGCGCCACGAGCAGCGCATGGGGGTGAATCCATGGCGTTTTGGCTTATTGGCCGCCACTGACACCCATCTGGCCACACCGGGTGCGGTGGAGGAGGACGACTATCCTGGGCATATCAACAGTGGGCGCTCCGACCGCCTGCCCGATGCCATTAACTTCAATCCCGGCGGCTTGGCGGGGATATGGGCTGAGGAGAACACGCGCGATGCACTGTTTACAGCGTTGCGGCGGCGCGAGGTGTATGGCACCAGCGGCCCCCGCATGAAAGTGCGTTTCTTTGGTGGCTGGGATTATCCAAACTCACTGTGCGATGCGCCGGATTTTGCCCGCCGTGGCTACGACGGCGGTGTGCCGATGGGCGCTAATCTGCCGCCTCGCCCAGTGGGCGGGGGTGTCCCTACCTTTGCGGTGCTCGCACAGCGAGCCGCTGATGTGGACGGGCATCTGGCAACACCATTGCAGCGAGTGCAGATCATTAAGGGTTGGGTCGATGGCAGTGGCGAGCCACATAGTCGGGTCTACGAGGTGATTGGCGACCCAGACAGCGGTGCCGTGGACACTGCCACTTGTCAGCGTAGCGGTACCGGCCACGATCGCCTGTGTGCGGTATGGCGAGACCCCGATTACCAACCCGGCCAACGCGCCTACTACTACACGCGTGCGGTGGAGAACCCGAGCTGCCGCTGGCACGCCCACGTCTGCTTGGCCAAGGGTGTTGATTGCAGTGCTCCGGACACGGTTCCCAAAGCCTTGAGAGCCTGCTGTGATGGCAGCTACAATAAAGCACAGCAGGAGCGTGCTTGGAGCTCGCCGATCTGGCTCAGCCCGCCTGTGGCACCGAAATCTTCGTAGTCTGGGCATGTGAATGCGTTTATTTCTATGGTTGGTCATGCTGTCTCTAGTGGCTACCATCGCCTTTGCGGCGGGTCGCTGGAGCGCCGCGCCACCGCGTTTTGAGCCGCAACCGGCAAGCAACTCGTCCGGTGGGCTGGCGGGCGCTTGGCAGAACTTTGTCCGCGCTCAGCAAGAGACACTGGCACTGTTACTCGACCATCGTTTTGCGGGTGATGATCGGGATGTTGCCGAGGCCTATCGCACGGTGCTCTACGGTTTGGTCGGTGCCATTGAGTCCAATGCGCTACAGAACTGGGAGCTGCCGCGCTTTATGCGCGGGGCGGATTGGACCAGCAAGAACGGACTGGATAATCCAGACAACAACTACTATGTCGCCCGCTTGCGCGACGATGCCGAATATCTGGTGCGCGGTACCCGAGGCACCACGCGTGGCCTAGTCTTTCAGTTGTTGCGTGGGCAACCGGGGGTCGGCGATGCGGGCACCAGCGACAACATCGCAGTCCTTTATGCTGAAGCGATGCACTGGGCGGCCGATGGCAGCTTCGAGCTGTACATCGGGCGGCGCAACCCAGGTGCTGGGCGCAACTGGTTGCGCTCTGCAGACGGTGCTGAAACACTGCTGGTGCGCCACACACACAGTGACTGGGAGGAGCGATCTGGGGAACTGTATATTGAGCGCATCGGTGCTGAGGGAGAGCGTGCAGCGCCGCTCAGCTCAGACCAGTTAGCGCGCCGCTTGAACGGTGCTGCCCAAGCGCTCTACGATCGCACCGCTACTTGGCTGTCGCTGAGCGAAAAGTTCATGGCTCTGATGCCACGCAATGAGCTTTCCAAGATACGCGCTACAGCAGGCGGTCTCGTAGGTCAGTATGCCTCCTTTGGCCATTGGAATTTGAATGAAGATGAGGCATTGATTGTTAGCATGGCTCCGGGTGGTGCCGATTATCAGGGATTTGAACTAGGTAGACTATGGTTTGTGAGTATGGATTACGATAGCCACACATCCAGCCTGACTTTGGAGCAATCGGTTGCCAGCCGCGATGGGCGTTATTATTTTGTGTTGTCGCACCGCGACCCAAGGATCCAAAATTGGCTGGATATTGAAGGTCACCAGCGCGGCCTGATGATAGTGCGCTGGCAGGGCTTAGACGGGGCACCCCCAGCGGTGGCACAGCCTCAGGTGCAACGGGTGCCTTTTTCGCAGTTGCCCGCCGTGCTGCCAGATGATATCCAAGGCTTTACGCTGGCACAGCGCCAACAGCAGATTCGCCAGCGCCGCCGCCAGATACAGCAGCGTTTTAGTCGCTGAGTCGCTGATGAACACAGTTTGGGAGGGGGTCTGATGAACTTGATGGCACGCGTGCGTGGTGAGGTGTTGGTGGCGGCACTATTGGCTTGGCTACCGGGTGTGGCTCAGGCCGCCGACTACCCGCCTCGCCCCTACGATATCACCGAACAGCGCGCGCCTTGTAACGACTACCAGCCCCAGCGCCGCGCTTTTTTTGGCGACACCCATGTACACACCGCTTATTCCTACGATGCCGTGGTGTTTGGAACCCGCAACAAACCAGCTGATGCCTACCGTTTTGCTCGTGGTGAGCGCGTAGGCATGGCTCCCTATGACAGCGATGGCACGCCAGCACGCCACCACCAGCTGCGCCGTCCGCTAGATTTTACTGTGCTCACCGATCATGCTGAGACCATGAGCTTGGCTCCAATTTGCGTGACCCCGGGGGCATCCGGCTACCACCATTGGCAGTGCTATCTGTTGCGTTGGTCGAACTGGCTACCTGATGCGGTGCCACTGTTTCTGCTCTCACAGCTGATTCGGCGCGATGGGGAGTATCCGGCAATTTGCGGCGCTGATGGCAAGCACTGCAAGATTCAGGCTCCTCGGGTTTGGACCGACATCGCCGAGGCCGCAGAAAACGCCTACGACCGCAGCGCCGACTGCGCGTTTAGCAGTTTTGTCGGCTATGAGTGGACTTCCGCCCCCAAGGGCAACAATCTGCACCGCAATGTGATCTTCCGCAACAGCGATCTCGGCAAGTTGTCCAAGCCACCACCGAGTAGCATTGATATCAGCACCATTGAGAGTTTGCTGGAAACGCTGGAGCGCGATTGCCTAGATCAGCCAGGCTGCGATGTGCTGACCATTCCACACAATTCCAATATGAGTGGCGGCATGATGTTTCCGAGTGCCGAAGATTTTGAGCGCAGCTCAGAACAGCTGGCGCGTCAGGAGCGCTTGGAGCGCTTGATTGAGGTGACGCAACACAAGGGGGATTCAGAATGCTGGTTTGGTGCCGGAGCCACCGATGAGTTATGTGCTTTTGAGACCTTGCCATACAAGAATTTTCATGAGCTATTTCGAGCGGCCTTTGATCCTGATTTTGAGCCGCCAGAGCCGCTACAACCCAGTAATGGCTTTGTGCGCGCCACCCTGAGCGAGGGGCTACGCCATGAGCTGCGTTTCGGGATCAATCCATGGCGTTTTGGCTTGATTGGCAGTACCGATGCGCACACGGGTTTGCCCGGCGCGGTTGCTGAGGACGACCACCGAGGACATGCGGGCGGCCTAGACCCGGGTGCGGGTCTTCCCGAAGCAATTCAATTTAATCCCGGCGGCTTGGCCGGATTGTGGGCCGAGGAGAACGCCCGCGATTCGCTGTTTTCTGCCATGCGCCGCCGTGAGGCCTTTGGTACCAGTGGCCCGCGCATCACACTGCGTTTCTTTGGTGGCTGGAGCTATCCTCCATCGCTGTGCGATGCTACTGACTTTGCTCGCCGTGGCTATGGCGGTGGCGTACCGATGGGTGCTGAGCTGCCAGCGCGGCCGCACGGCGTTCAGCACGGCCCGCGCTTTGCTGTGTTGGCGCATCGCGACCCCGGTGTGGCGGACTTTCCGGGCACAGCGCTACAGCGTGTGCAGATTGTCAAAGGTTGGCTGGACGATGCTTCGGGCGAGCGGCGTGAGCGCGTCTACGAAGTGGCGGGCACAGCGAACAACGGTGCTTCGGTTGACGACAGCAACTGTCGGCGTTTAGGTTCCGGACATGATCGCTTGTGCGCGGTGTGGGAAGACCCAGACTATAGTGCGGGGCAACGTGCTTGGTACTATGCGCGGGCAGTGGAGAACCCGAGTTGCCGCTGGCACAGCTATGTCTGCAATGCCAATGGCATTGCGTGCCACGATCCCGCCGCCGTACCCAAGGGCTATGAGATCTGTTGCGCCGCCACCTATCCGCGCAGCCAGCAAGAGCGGGCTTGGAGCTCGCCGATTTGGTCGGGAAACCGCACCCGGTGAGGGGCGGGCGCAGTAGCAGTAGAGGCATTGCCGTCAGAGGGAGCCAGCATCCCAGACCCACAGCTACTAGCTATGGTGGTGGCTACTGCTCGGCCAGTAGTGATGTCCGTACTTATACCCGTACTTAGGAGTACACCATGACGCGAGCTCGGCTTTGCGCTCTGTTGGCGGTCTGCTCAATTCTGTGGCCGACAGCGGTGATGGCGCAGGACTACCCAGCGCGACCCTATGCGGTGACCGAGCAACGCACGCCTTGCCGTGACTACCGCCCGGAGCGAGAAGTCTTTTTTGGCGACACCCATGTCCACACTTCCTATTCCTTTGATGCCGTGGTTTTCGGCACTTTACTCAAGCCTGCCGATGCCTACCGTTTTGCCCGCGGTGCCGAGGTTGGCATCGCCCCCTATGATCGCAATGGGCAGCCGCTGAGGCGGCAGCAGTTGCGCCGAGCGCTGGACTTCACCGCGCTTACCGACCACGGTGAGACATTGGGCAAAGCCTCGATTTGTGTAACACCCGGGTCGCCGGGCTACCATCACTGGAATTGCTATTTACTGCGTTGGCAGCGGTGGTTACCGAATTTTGTGCCGTTCTACTTGCTCTCTGAGCGTATTCGTCGGGTGGGTCGCCCCCCGGCTATCTGTGGTGACGACAACTCTAACTGCGAGCAGGAGGATCCGCGCGTGTGGCGGGAGATCCTCGCCGCCGCCGAGAATGCCTATGACCGTAGCGCCGACTGTGAGTTCAGCTCGTTGGTGGCCTACGAGTGGAGTTCTGCCCCCAAGGGCAACAATCTGCACCGCAATGTGATCTTCAGGAATAACAATCTGGGGCGCTTGCCCGCACCGCCGCCGGATAGCATCGCCCTGCAAACCGCCTCTGAGCTGTTGGCGGTATTAGAGCGCGACTGCGTGAATCAGCCAGTGTGCGATGTGCTGGCTATCCCCCACAACGCCAACCTCAGCGGGGGTCAGATGTTCCCGATTGGCGACGAGCAGCTCAGCGCCGCCGATGCCGCTCGCCAAGAGCGCATGCAACCGCTGTTGGAAATCATGCAACACAAGGGGGCTTCAGAGTGCTGGTTTGGTGTTGGTGCCGAGGACGAGCTGTGCGCCTTTGAAGCGCTCAAGCATGACAGCTTCGCGGCGCTGTTCCGCCAAGTCCGCGACCCGTCCAGCCAGCCCGAGCCACCCCAACCCGAGACCGGTTTTGCCAGAACAGTGTTGGCCGAGGGTTTGCGCCATGAGATGCGCCTTGGCAGCAACCCTTGGCGCTTCGGCTTTATCGCTGCCACCGACACCCACGCAGGCTTGCCTGGATCTGTAGAGGAAGACTTGTTCCAAGGTCATGTCGGCGGCATCAACACCGATTCCGAGCTCCCCGATGCCATTGCCTTCGGCCCTGGTGGCTTGGCAGCGATATGGGCAGAGGAAAACACCCGCGATGCGCTGTTCTCCGCCATGCGCCGCCGCGAGGTCTACGGCTCTAGCGGGCCGCGCATCCGCCTGCGCTTTTTCGGCGGCTGGGATTACCCAGAGCAGCTGTGCGGGCAGAGTGATTTTGTGAGCCGCGCCTATCGCGGCGGGGTGCCGATGGGAGGGCAATTGGAGCCGCAACTCAACGCCGTGCATCACGAGCCGCGCTTCGCAGTATTGGCGCATCGCGACCCCGGTGCGCCGGGAAAGTTGGGAGCCCCATTACAGCGCCTACAAATCATCAAGGGGTGGATTGACGAGGATGGCGAGCGGCGCGAGCGCGTCTACGAAGTAGCAGGTAGCCCGAATAATGGAGCCTCGGTGGACACCGCCAGCTGCGAGCGCCGCGGGGGTGGTCACGACCGCCTATGTGCGGTGTGGGTCGACCGCGATTACCTAGCGGGGCAACGGGCTTACTATTATGCGCGGGTGGTGGAGAATCCCAGCTGCCGCTGGAGCAGCTATGCCTGCAATGCCAAGGGCATCGACTGCTCAAAGCCACAGAGTGTTCCCGATGGATTTGCGGTGTGCTGTAATGCTATGCACCGCCGCACCCAACAGGAGCGCGCTTGGAGTTCGCCGATTTGGTTGGGAGGAGGGCAGCTAGAGCGCTGAACAGATAAAGATAAAAGGAGTCTAAAGGGATAAGTCTAGGGACTAACCCGTAGGATAGCCCCCGAATGGTGCGAATGTTTCGCTTGTTAATCGTAGCGAACCACCTATTCCGCAGTCCATGCTATCACATGGCATAGGGAGTGTCAATGCGGTTGTCCCAGCGCATTACGATATTGACATGGCTCATAATTGTTTGTAATATCGCCAAAGTCAGTTTCACACTAGTGGTGCTGTAGTATGTGG
>JABABF010000102.1 GCA_014238345.1 Gammaproteobacteria bacterium | reverse complement strand
CCCTCCGCCGTGAAGCGCAGCTGCAACCCTTCAGTGGCGATCAACGCTTGATACTGCTCGGTCAGCGAATGATCCGGCTCGACCAAGATACGCTCAAACTCCTCAATACCTAGTGACTGCATCTCCACTCGGATAGGCAGGCGCCCCTGCAATTCGGGGATCAAGTCTGAGGGCTTGCTCAGATGAAAGGCACCAGAGGCGATGAAAAGGATGTGGTCGGTGTGTACCATGCCGTAACTGGTCTTGACTGAGCAACCCTCAATCAAAGGCAATAAATCGCGCTGCACCCCCTCGCGTGAGACCTGCATATTACCGCCGCCATCGTGGCCTGAGCGATGTGTCACCTTGTCGATCTCGTCGATGAAAACGATGCCTTGACTCTGCACCAGCTCAACCGTCTGAGTCTTTAGCCCCGCCTTGTCCAGCATGCGAGCCGCCTCTTCCTCATCTATCAGCTTGATACCGTCTCGCACCTTGATGCGGCGCTGCTCCTGATTGTTCTTGGCATTGCTGAGATTGGAGAGCAGATTCTGAATTTGCTGAGTCGCCTCCTCCATGCCCTGACGCTCCATGCCGGGTTGCATGGCGATGTCAATATTCACCGGTCCCTTGCGGATATGGAGCGTAATTTCTTTGTCGTCGAGTTCGCCACGCCGCAACTGCTGCAACAGGGCGAGGCGTCGATCTTGATTGTCTGGCTGCGAGGCTTTGTTCGCCCCCCCCAGCAAGGCGGTGATAATACGATCCTCGGCCTCGCTTCGGGCGCGTTCACGCACCTGCGTCATGGCCTGGTCACGCAGCATCTTGAACGCCGCCTCGGCCAAATCTCGGATGATTGATTCGACATCTCGACCGACATATCCCACCTCAGTAAATTTGGTCGCCTCGACCTTGATGAACGGAGCCCCCGTAAACTTCGACAGTCGCCGCGAGACCTCGGTCTTGCCAACCCCAGTCGGGCCGATCATCAAGATATTCTTCGGGGTGATCTCATTGCGCAGCTCGGCTGGCAACTGACGGCTCCGCCAGCGGTTGCGCAGAGCGATGGCCACAGCGCGCTTGGCCGCCGTCTGACCGATGATGTGCTTGTCCAATGCAACGACGGTCTCGCGCGGCGTTAGATCGTGTGCCTCCCGTGCCCCCACTACTAGCTCAGTGGTCATCCCGATTCCTCACCCAACTCTTCCACACAGCTGTGCTCATTAGTGTAGATGCAGATCGCCGATGCCATGCTCAGCGCCTCCACCGCCACCTCGCGCGCACTCATCTCGGTATGCTTAGACAGGGCGCGGGCAGCCGCCAGTGCCGGGTCGCTACCAGAGCCAATAGCGAGGATGCCATCCGGCGGCTCAATGACCTCGCCGGTGCCGCTGACCAGTAGCGAGGATTTGAGGTCAGCCACCGCCAGTAGCGCCTCCAGACGACGCAGTGCCCGCTCGGTGCGCCAAGTCTTGGCCAGCTCCACCGCCGCACGCACCAAGTGACCGCGATGTTTTTCCAGCTCGGCTTCGAATAGCTCGGTCAACGTCAACGCATCGGCGACCCCGCCAGCAAAACCGACCAATACTTTGTCGTGGTACAAGCGCCGCACTTTATCGGCGTTACCCTTGACGATGGAGCTGCCGAGTGTGACCTGGCCATCACTGACCACCGCGACGCGGCCGCCCCGACGCACAGAGACAATGGTGGTGCCGTGAAATGCTTGCATGCTCTCAATTTTAAGGGGTGGCGACAGCAGCTTCTGCCGCATCCTTATCCTCATCCTCTTGGTCTGAATCCTCATGCGCTGGGCGCACAATGACTAGACTGGCTATCTCTAGCGTTCTCAGCTTGGACTGCGCTGAATTCAGCAACGGTAGCGAGTCAAAGGGCCCCAGCTGCACACGATGCCAAGTGTTGCCGCCGATCTCTACCGATTCGATGAATGGCTCCAGTCGCTGCAATGATAACCGCCCACGCAATTGCTCGGCCTCAGCCCAACCGCGAAAGGCCCCCACCTGCAATAGGCGCTCGGCGCGGTCGCGCGGCTGCCACGGTGCCATTTGCGTGTCTGGCACCACCACCTCGGTCTCGCGCAACAGCTTGTGGAACTGCAGTTTGGCAGTGGCTGGCGCGGCGGCGACGGGGGCGGGCGGTGTTGGCGGGAGTTCCTCGGGCTGCGGATAGCGGACGATGACGACCACCAGACCCGCCACGACCAAGCCAGCCACAAAGCCAACCCCCAGCATCACCCAATCCACGCTTTGCAACGGCTGGCTACGACGCTGATTGCGCAAACTCCGCTCCTTCGAATCGCCCATCTCTACGGCTCCGGCTCCAACTGTGCCGAGTCCATCCGCTCTGGCACCCCTACACCGAGCAAGCCACAGCCATTGGCGAGCACTTGACGCACCGCATAGGCCAAACACAGCCGCGCATCGCGCAGTGCGTCATCATCGACTAACAACTGACGGCGGTGATAGTAGGTATGAAACATGCCCGCCAACTCGCGCAGATAGGTAGCCAGCTCATGCGGCTGAGCCTGAGCTGCCGCCCGCGCCACCCGCTCCGGATACTCGGCTAGCCGCTGCGCCAACGTTTTTTCATCCACCTCTGTGAGCTGGGCGACAGCGGCGAGGCCGCGCTGGCGGTCGTGGACTAGGCCACGCTTGGCCAACTCCCGATCGAGACTACACACCCGTGCGTGGGCGTATTGGATGTAGTAGACCGGATTGTCGCGACTGTTGGAGCAGGCCAGCTGCAAATCGAAACTGGTCGCTTGGTCGACACGGCGCATGACATAAAAGAAGCGCGTCGCATCGCTACCAACCTCGGTGCGCAGCTGCTCCAAGGTATCAAATTCCCCACTGCGTGTGGACATCTGCACCTGCTCACCGCCACGACACAGCGAGACAAACTGCACCAAGTGGATATTGAGCCACGAGCGCTCAATGCCCAGCACCTCCAGCGCGGCGCGCAACCGCGCCACATAGCCATGATGATCGGCTCCCCAAACATTGACCGCCAAATCGTAGCCACGCTCAAATTTATCTAAGTGGTAGGCGATGTCGGCGGCATAATAGGTGAAGCGTCCATCACTACGGCGCAACACTCGATCTTTGTCATCGCCGTGGCGGCTAGCCATAAACCACAGAGCGCCATCGCGCTCCTCAACCGCACCCGCCTCGCGCAGACGCTCCACAGCGCCCTCTACCGCACCGGCGACACTCAGTTCGCGCTCGCAGAACCAGCGATCGTAATGGATACCACAGGCCTCGAGCTCGCGCTGGATACCACCGCGCACTCGCTCCAACAAAAAATCGCGCACGGCAGCGAAGCGCTCCGCCCCGAGCGCCTCACGCGCCGCGACCACCAGCCGGTCCAGATAACTATCCGCACTCTCTGGCACCGCACCCACCGTCGCGCTGACGGGAGTGGGAAGTGAATCTGCCGCGACCAGCAGCGCATCGCCCCACTCGTGATCCA
This sequence comes from Gammaproteobacteria bacterium, assembly GCA_014238345.1. GTDB lineage: Bacteria > Pseudomonadota > Gammaproteobacteria > JABABF01 > JABABF01 > JABABF01. The sequence continues at coordinate 416 of JABABF010000102.1, read as the reverse complement.
GTGCCTTGGTGTGCTCGATCAAATAATCGCCGCGATAAGCCGCCTCGGGGAAATCCAGTGCGACACCGCGCTGTTGCAGATAGCGCAGCCAACCGCTGAGACCCAGCAAATCTGCCTGCCGACCCACATCGTTGACATAGTATTCACAGCTGACTTCATAGCCCGCCGCCTTGAGCATGGCCGCCAGACTCGCACCATAGGCCGCCCCGCGCCCATGCCCCACATGCAACGGACCAGTGGGATTAGCCGAGACAAACTCAACCAGCACACGGCGGCCATTGCGCGGGGCGGCCTATGGTGCGAGTCTGGCGGCCATGCTCGAGGCGGCGGGCTATGAAGTCAGCTGTGAATACTATGTCAACGATGTGGGTCGGCAGGCCGATTTGCTGGGTCTCAGCGGTTGGTTGCGCTATCTG
>JABABF010000101.1 GCA_014238345.1 Gammaproteobacteria bacterium | reverse complement strand
CTGTGGGTTCTCAGCCGCGAGCTGGAAACGCTGAGCGCCATCCAATACGACAGCAATGCATTAGATCGCGTCTGGTCGCGCCGTCAGCCATTGATGCAGCGCTGTGGGCAGCGTCTGTCGCCCTCCCGTATCAGCCGCCTACTGCGCCGCGCTCATCGGATCGACCGCGCCATTCAGGGCGATAAGCAAATCTCACCGTGGGATGAATTGGGTCGCCTGCTGGTGGAGTTCTGTGGCCTGCCCTTGACGCGAGTTTAATACCTCCGCTGGATGCCACAACGATGAGCATCACGCCACACACTACCCCTGAGAACTGATCTATTAGCCGCTCGAATCAGCAACTGATCAAGGGCGATCCAAGCTAAAACCTGCAATCTCTGATGGCTGGAGAGTGGGCAGAGTGTCCCTAGGCACTGAACAGCCGATAGCTAATAAAACTGGCCAACCAAGCCAACGCAAACAGGTAGCCAAAAGCGATGGCGACATACTTCCAGCTGCCGGTCTCGGCGCGCACCGTCCCCAAAGTGGCCATGCACTGCGGAGCGTAGATATACCAGACAGCAAAGGACACACCTGTTGCCAGCGACCACTGATCGGACAGTAGCGTGGCCAGCCGCACACCCTCTTCGCCGCCCTGCACGGCGTAAATCGTCGCCAGCGAGGACACCGCCACCTCGCGCGCCACCATCCCCGGCAACAGCGCCACGGTCATCTCCCAGTTAAAGCCCAACGGCGCAAACAGTGGGTGCAATGCACTGCCGATGACCCCGAGCAGGCTACCATCAATGCCCGGTCCGGTCACTGACACTTGGGTCATAAACCACAGCACCACCACCGTGGCGACAATCACCGTGCCAGCGCGGCGCAGGAAGTGTGCAGTGCGCACCCACAGGCCGAGCAAGACATTGCGCGGCACTGGCCAGCGAAAGGACGGCAGCTCAATCGGCGCCCGCAACGCCACCCCCCGACCGCGATCTAAATAGCCAATCACCGCCGCCACCGCCATGCTAGAGGCGAAGCCCACCAAGTACAGGCCAAACATCACCAAGCCCTGCAACTCAATGCCCCAAGCCAGCTCCCGCGCTGGAATCACCGCCGCAATCACCAGCGTATACACCGGTAAGCGCGCCGAGCAGGGTACCAGCGGCAACGCCAAAATACTGGCATGACGCACCCGCTCGCTGGGAATAGAGCGCACCGACATCAGCGCCGGAATGGCGCAGGCGAAACCGGCGAGGAAGGGGAACACCGCATGGCCACTGAGCCCCATAGAGGCCATCACCTCATCGACAAAGAAGGCGATGCGCGAGATATAGCCCGATCCATCCAACAGCAACAGCAGCAGGTTCAAGATCAAAATCGGCGGCAGGAACTCCACCACCACCCCCAGACCCGGCATTATTCCCTCCAAGAGTAGCCCCCGCCCCGGTAATCCAACGGGTAGCCAGCCAGCCACTAACAGCGTCAGCGACTCTACCACCCCAGCCAAAAAATCAGAGGGCGGGCCAGACCACGAGAAAACCGCCTGAAACACCAAAAGCAGTGTCAGTCCCAGCGCCACCGGCCCCAGCAAGGGATGTAGCAGGTAGCGATCTAAGCGCTGGGTCCAGATATCCTCGGCGGCTCCAGAATCGCGCAACACCGCCGTGATCACTTCCTGCGCCGAGGGCACTGGCAGCGATGCTCCGTCGCCAGCAAGATCGGACTCTTCCGTTGGATAATCGCTGGCGATCGGCTGCTCCTGTCTGGTAGCACGGCGTAGCGCAGCACGCAGCTCGGCGACCCCGCTCTTGCGCACTGCCACGCTAAACACCACTGGCACCCCCAACAGTTCGGCCAAGCGCTCGGCATCCAAATCCACGCCGAGGCGGCGGGCAACATCGGATTGATTCAATACCGCCAGCAAGGGTAGACCCTGTCGCTTCAAATCCAACAACAGCGGCAGCTGCTGCTCAAACTGGCAGGCATCAATCACACACAGCACAAGATCTATGGGTGCCTCGCCGGGCACCTCGGCGCGCAACAATGCTGTCGCCAAGCGCTGCTCAGCCGTAGTCGACGACAGGCTGTAGCAACCGGGCAGATCTAATAGCTCTAATTGAGGCTCAGCCTCCCCCAAGCGCATGAAGCCACTCTGGCACTGCACCGTGACCCCTGGGTAATTGGCAACCCGTTGTCTACCGCCGCTCAGCAGGTTGAATAGTGAGCTTTTACCGCTGTTTGGGCAGCCTGCCAATGCCACACGCAGCGGAGCCCCCCTCTTTGATTCCAGCATTAGCTACACATATCGCCTGTGGCACGCCGCTTGATCCCACCGCCAGCTATCGAGCGGGTACTGAATGATAAAAGGGCTATATTCACGCCCCGCCAGTGAGGATAGCGGCACACTACCCCCCCTAAACTTAGGATGCCAAGGTCAAAGTGTCAGATAGCGCCAGAGACCAACAGCCCCTGATGCACTTGGCGCCCGATGCCGATCATGCGGCGACCGACACGCACCACCATGCCACCGTGGTGCGCTGGAGCGCGATGGCACACAGTCAACCGCACGCCTTCCACCAGACCCATGTCACGCAGTAGATCGGCTTCGGCAACCGAGGGCAGATAGCCCTGCAGTGACACTTCTTGACCGACGGTGACGCTTTGCAGATTTGACATGATAGTTTTTCCTCACAGATGCAATAGGCATTCTGCTGTCAATATATCCCAAAAGATAATCATTGTCAAGTGCGACCAACAACCACTGGTGAGACCCTGGCATCACCGAGCACTGGCCACCATGGGCACAAGGCGAGCGTTAGATTAAAGTAATACGCTCTGCTAACTCTCCAGCAGTCAAAGATTGAAGATTCCACCTTGGATGGTGGGCTCGCAATACACGATTGATCTATTGTCTACTCCGAGCGGTCAATAAATCAGCCTAAGCCAGATGGGCGTGGGAATCTGCAGATAGATTGGCTTGGAGGTCGGCGTGGTAGGAGGAGCGCACCAGCGGGCCACTGGCCACCTGTGCAAAGCCCAGCTGCCGTGCCACAACCTCTAACTCGGCGAACTCCGCTGGCGGCAGATAGCGCTGCACGGCTAAATGATGAGGGCTCGGCTGTAGATACTGCCCCAAGGTCAGCATCTCAACACCGTGGTGGCGCAGATCGGCCAACACCGTGTGTATCTCCTCGACCTGCTCGCCCAATCCCAACATCAGTCCAGACTTGGTTGGCACGGTGGGGCACAACCGCCGGTGCTCGGCCAACAGGGACAGCGAATGCTGGTAACGCGCACCCGGGCGCACTGTGCGATACAGCGCAGGCACCGTCTCCAGGTTATGGTTGAAGACATCGGGCGGCTCGGCAGTCAAGAGGGGCAGTGCACGCGCCAGGCAATTGCGAAAATCCGGTACTAGCGTCTCAATGCGTATACCTGGGCAGCGCTGGCGCACTGCATGCACGCAAGCGGCGATATGCGCTGCACCACCATCCGTCAGATCGTCCCGATCCACCGAGGTAATCACCACATAGGACAAGCCCATCTCGGCGACCGCCGCCGCCAGCTTGGCGGGCTCATCAGCCGACAGGGGCAAAGGCTTGCCATGCGCCACATCGCAGAAGCTACAGCGGCGGGTGCAGATATCGCCCATCACCATAAAAGTCGCCGTGCCAGCGCCGAAGCACTCTCCCAAATTGGGACACTGCGCCTCTTCACACACCGAGGCCAAGCGGTGGCGACGCAACACAGCGCGCACCTTGGCCACCTTGGGTGAAGTCGATAGGCGTACGCGAATCCAGTCCGGCTTGCGGCGTTGCGCGGGCAGTGGTGTGGCGGCGATGCGCCACACTTTGTCGGCACCACGCTGCTTCTCACCAACCGCCAACCGCTGGTGCCGACCCCTTAGGCTGCCCACAGCAGTTCCTCATAGCCGAGCTGCTCAGCGAGCACCATGCCCCAGCGCCGCGACAGCCGCGGCAACGCCAAGTCGGCATCAGCATCAAGCAAGTAGCGCAACGAAGTCACCGGCAGACCCGGCTGACCACAGGGATCAATGTGCGAGAAAGGCGCAAGATCCATATCCACATTGAGGCTACAACCATGATAACAGCAGCCGCGCCGCACTCGCAGACCCAACGCCGCAATCTTGGCTCCATCGACATAAACACCCGGACGCTGGCGATCGCCCTGAGAATGCAGTTGCCAATCGCGCCGCAACAGTCCGCTCACGCTCTCTTCCACCGCCGTGACCAAGGCTCTAATCCCCAGTCCCAAGCGCTGTAAATCCAACAACAAGTAAGCGACCAGCTGGCCGGGGCCATGATAGCTCAGCCGCCCGCCACGATCACTCTGCACCACTGGGATAGCTCCCATATCGCGCACCGCTTCACTGCGGTTGCGGAGCGAAATGCCACGCGTGAAGACTGGATCATGCTCCACACACCACAGTTGATCCTGAGTCGTCAAATCGCGTTGCTCGGTGAACTGCCGCATCGCCTGCCAGGCTTCGGTATAGGGGGTACGCCCCAAAAAACAACCGCGCAGACAGCGCCTCTGACCCGCCTGCGGTAGCGGATATTCAGGCATCCTGCCACCAGTTCAACAAACGCAGCTGTAGCGGTGCCCACAACCGCTCCCACCACACCGGGGACTCGCGCACTGCAACCGCCGCGAGCAACGGGGACTCGACCAGTTGCTGGTCGCCGACCCGCACCACAACACGCCCCACCTGTGCACCTCGCGCCAGTGGTGCCAAAACCTGTGCGGGCACATCGAGCTCGCGCCGCAAATGCTCGGTGCTACCCTTGGGTAGAGTGCGCAGAATATCCTTGGCGGCCACCAACGGCAACTGCTGGCGATCACCGCCCAATACCGATGCCCGGTGTAGCACCTGATCCCGCTTGCGACGCAACAGCCACACATTCTCGTAGTGACGGTAGCCATAGTTGAGCAGTCGGCGCGTATCGCGCAGACGCGCTGTCTCACTCGGTGCCTTCATCACCACCGCCACCAGTCGCATGCCCTCACGGCGAGCCGAACTCGTCATCGCATAGCCAGCGCTAGCGGTATAACCGGTTTTCAGGCCATCGACACCGAGGTTCTCCCGCAACAGGCTATTGCGATTGTTCTGATGGATGCCGTTGTATTTGAAACTGCGCTCCTTGTAGAGCGCGTACTGCTTAGGATAGTTCGTAATGATAGCCATAGATAGCGTCGCCAGATCTCGTGGCGAACTGTAGTGCTGGGGGGCGGGCAAGCCATGACTGTTAGCAAAGCGGGAATCGTTCATGCCCAGCGCACGTGCATACTGATTCATCAATTCGACAAACTGCTCCTCGGTATCGGCGAGGTGCTCGGCGATAGCCACGCTGGCATCATTGCCTGAACTGACGACGAGACCGCGGTGCAGGTCGGCAATGCTGACTGGCTTGGACGGCTCAATGAACATCCGTGAAGAGCCTCTAAATAACGGATTCTGTGCCCAAGCCTGCTCGCTGACAGTGACCATATCACTGTCTAACACGGTACCCTCAGTCAAGTATTTAGACAGCACATAGCTGGTCATCAACTTAGTCAGGCTGGCTGGCGGCAGACGTGTATCGGCCTGTTGCTCGACCAGTACTCGACCCGTCTCGGCGACGATAAGAATATAGGCCTTGGCGCTGAGCGCTGGCGGCGCTGGCACCGGCAGCCAAATCTCGCTGTCCAGCTCGGCGGGGACTGACTGTGGGCAGAGCAGTGAAGCCCATACCACCGCAACCGAACTGGCAAGACCCAGTAACGAGCGGGGCATCAACGGCCAGCGGCCTCGGCACTGCGTGCCGCGCGGATTTCCTGTGCCAATTGCAACACCGCCATGGAGTAGAGCCGACTTGGATTGTAGGTGCTGATGGTATGGAAATTATGCAAGCCAAGCCAGTATTCCTCACCCTCTTTCAGCTGGTAACGCAGTGGAGTCGCCTTGCTCCCAGGGGGTAAATCCACACTGGATCTAAAGCCAGCGCGCGCCAAGGTGGCAACCGTCTTCACCGGTCGCAAGGAGCTGTTCGCCAAGGATAGATCCGCCCCGACATCCACTGTGGCGGGCACAGCTACCAAGACATCATCTCGACGCCAACCATTCTCCGCCAAATAATTAGCGATGCTACCGATGGCATCCACCGGATTGTCAAACAGATCGGCGACCTCATCGCCATCAAAATCTATGGCGTAGTGCCGATAGCTGCTGGAAATGAATTGTCCATAGCCCATAGCTCCAGCATAAGATCCACGCAAGGCAGTGGGATCAAAATGCTGCTCACGCACCAGTAGCAGGTAATGCTCTAACTCTTTGCGAAAGAAACCCGAGCGCCTGGGCGCATCAAAAGCCAGTGTGACCAAGGTGTCAAAGACCGGGTAACGCCCCTTGTACTGGCCATAGCGGCTCTCAATGCCCAAAATCGCCAACACGATCTCAGGCGGGATGCCAAAGCGGCACTGGGCATGCGCCAAATGGCCGTAGTGGAGTCGCCAAAAGTCAAGGCCAGCAGCAACCCGCTCTGGCTTGACAAACAGGCGACGGTACTCATGCCACTCCCAGGTCTTCTCCACCGGGCGGGAGAGCGACTCAAGAGCCTTGTGCTGGGGAGTGATGCCCGACAACAAGGAGACCAATGGGGTGCGCTCAAAGCGGTGCTCGGACACCATGCGCGCAATAAATTTCTGCACGGCTTGGCGTTCCACATAGGGGGTGTGGTTCAGCTCGGCATCCGCTGTCTGCGCGTGCCCCACGGGAGCTGCTGCCAACAGAGCACAAGACAGCGCCGCCAAGCCCGCCAAGGAGATCCGATTCAGCAGGCCAAGCATCTGGAATTGGGCAACCGCCATCATCGCCATCAAAGCCCTGGCATGATAGCACGGATTCAATGGTGATACGAGGCATGACCCCAGCCGCCAGATCAGCATACCGGCTCCTCCACCACCAGAAGCGGCGACTCACTACTGGGCATCATTGCGCTCGGCTGGCCACTGTGAACTGTCCCACAGTTCTTCAAGCCGGTAATGGGCGCGCGCATCGCCGGACATCAGATGCACCACCACATCGCCCAAGTCGAGCAGCACCCACTCAGCGGCCTCCAGCCCCTCAACCCCCAAGGGGCGAATCTCAAGTGCAGTCACGCGATCCAACACTCCTTCGGCCAGCGTTTTTACATGGCGCGACGAAGTGCCCGAAGCGATGACAAAGTAGTCGGCCATCGAGCTCAGCTGTCGAATATCCAACACCACAACATCGCGCCCGCTGACATCCTCCAACGCCGCACACACCGCTGTACACAGCGCATCCGGCGACCGCATCACTGACTCAGACTCAGCTGAATGCACTGGGTCGCTCCGAGCCACCGTTGTAGAGACGCAACCAACGGATATAACGCCTCACAGGCTCGGCCAGCCCAGTCGGGTGCCGACCGGCGGCGAGTGCCGCTCGTACTGCCGTGGACGACTCCCCCCACAGCGGCAGACCCTCAACCCACCACAGCCGCCCCGCAGGCTGCTCGGCCAGTGCCCGCGCCCGCTTCACGCCGCGCTCTCGCAACAGCGTGGCCGCCACACTGTCCAACGGGAGCGCGACCGTGCCCGGGCGCGGCACCACTGCCAGATGCACACAGCCCAGCAACTCCTGCCAATCGCGCCAAGTGTGGATGGCGGCGAAGGCATCGCTCCCTACGACAAAGACCAGCGGCGCATCAACCCCGCACTCGCCACGCCATTCACGCAAGCTATCAATAGTCCACGACACACCGCAACGACGCAGCTCCCGCTCATCAATACTGATATCAGCCGCGCCATTGCCACCGAGCGCGAGGCGCAACATCGCCACACGCTGAGGCGCTGTGGCCTGTGGCTGTGCCCGATGCGGCGGCTCGTAGCAGGGCATCAATGCCAGCTGAGCCGGAGCCAAGCGCCGCCGCAGCTCGGTAGCGAGACCGATATGCCCAGCGTGTACTGGGTCGAAAGTGCCGCCGAGTACAGCGGACACAGTGGGAGCATCGCCGAGCCGTGCGCTATCGCCGTTCAAAGCCGCACGTGACCGTCGCCCAACACAATGAATTTGCAGCTGCTCAGCCCTTCCAACCCAACCGGCCCACGGGCGTGTAATTTGTCGGTCGAAATCCCGACCTCCGCGCCGAGTCCGTATTCAAAGCCATCGGCGAAGCGGGTAGATGCATTGACGAGCACCGACCCAGAATCCACCCGGCGCAGGAACTCCCAAGCCCGCCCCTGATGCTCGGTGACAATGCAATCGCTATGTGCCGAGCCATAGCGGTTGATGTGCTCTATCGCCTCATCCAAACCCGCCACCACGCGCACCGATAGCACCGGTGCCAGATACTCGGTCGTCCAATCCTCCTCGCTGGCGGCACCCACGCCTGCGCCGAGTAGCGGCCGGGCAACGGGACAGGCGCGCAATTCCACACCAGCTTGGCGGTAGGCATCGCCCAGTCTCGGCAACAGCGTAGTAGCGGCACCCTTGGCCACCAGCAGGGTCTCCATCGCATTACAGACCCCGTAGCGCTGCGTCTTGGCATTGACTGCGATCGCTAGTGCCCGCTCGGGATCGGCATCGTCGTCCAGATAAACATGGCAGATCCCCTCTAAATGGCTTAGTACCGGAATGCGGGTCTCGGCATTGACGCGCTCAATCAGGCCACGCCCGCCGCGTGGCACGATCATATCGACATACTCCGACAAACCAAGTAACGCCCCCACAGCGGCGCGATCGCTGTGTTCGACCAGCTGCACTGATTTCTGCGGTAAGTCGGTGGTGAGCAAACCACTATGCAGGCAGGCGGCGATGGCTAGATTGGAGTGCAATGCCTCGCTACCACCGCGCATAATCACTGCATTGCCAGATTTCAGGCACAGTCCGGCGGCATCTGCCGTCACATTGGGGCGCGATTCGTAGATGATGCCAATGACCCCCAGCGGCACCCGCATTCGCCCGACCCGAATCCCCGAAGGCTGGCTACGCAATTCGCTGACTTCCCCGACCAGATCGGGTAGCGCCGCCACCTGCTCTAGACCGACTGCCATCGACTCAACACGCTCAGCATCCAAGGCCAAACGCTCGCGCAACGCCTCGCTCAACTCGTCCTGCTCTGCTCGCTCTATATCGCGCCGATTGGCCTCAAGCAGCTCAGCCTCGGCAACGCGTAGCGCCTTAGCTCCCGCTCTGAGCGCCGCATTACGCTCTGCCGACGAGGAACTGGCCAGACGTGTCGCTGCATGGCGAGCCGCCACAGCTAAGTCCTTCATATACTGGCCGATGTCCATCGCCGTTTCACCCCACTCACTGCGCCCCGTCAATTATAGGGAACCAGCACTGAGTCCGTCGCTGAACCATGCTGTGAATCGCCGAGTATTTCAGATGAATAATGCCAGCGTACTCAGCAGACCACCAGCAAACAGACCCGCCAGCACATCGTCAAGCATGATGCCGACCCCACCGTGCATGCGATCTAGATAGCTGATCGGCCAAGGCTTGAGGATATCGAGCAATCGGAATAGCATAATAGCGGTCAACTGCCACTGCCAGTCGTTCGGCACTAGAGCCAAAGCCATCCAACAGCCGACCCACTCATCCCACACGATACAGGCAGGATCCTCCTCGCCGAGGCGCGTAGCGGCACGATCGCACAGCAGAATACCCAGCAACAACGCCACAGCCAACCCTGACCACAGTAGCATTGCGGGCAAATCTTCCAGCAACAGTAAGTAGAGCGCCGCCGCCGCCAAGCTGCCGAAGGTGCCCGGAGCCAGTGGCGCTAAGCCGCTACCAAAACCGCAGGCGACCAGTAGCAATGGATCAGCGAGCAGACGGCGGCGCGGCTTAAAAATGTCGCCAGCCACCTTCACCCTCTCCTTGCTCTACTCCCGCACACAGTACCTGCGGCTCACCGGCGCGCACTTGACCAATGCAACAACAGGGCACTCCGACTAGCGATGGCGGCACCGCGCCAGGTGCTGCACTAAAACACAGCTCATAGTCATCGCCACCGCTGAGCGCGAGCCGCTCAGGATCATCACACAACTGGCGCAGGGCGGTCGAGATCGGCAGCTTGGCGGAATCCAACTCACAGCAGACATTGCTGGCACGGGCAAGCTGCCCCAGATCGGCCAGCAGACCATCAGACAAGTCGATCACCGCGTGCGCCACACCGCGTAGCGCTTGGCCGAGGGCGAGGCGCGGCTCGGGTCGCCAATAGCGACTCAATAACTCCCGTTGCCAAGCCACTGGGTCTCCGGTTGGTTCAGCGGCTTGCAACAGCTGCAGCCCGCCCGCCGCATCGCCGAGCGTCCCGCTGACATAGAGTGCGTCGCCAGCGCGCGCCGCCGAACGCACGAAGCGGGGCGAGTGCAGGGGTAGCTCCCCCAACACCTGCACTGTGACCGCCAGTGAACCGCGGGTCAAATCGCCGCCGAGCAGTGCCCCAGCGGTGCATTGCCGAGCGCTATCAGCCAAGCCAGCGGCAAAGGATTCAAGCCAGCTAGGCTCGGCTCGGGGAACGGACAGCGCCACGAGAAAGCCCAGTGGGCGGGCACCCTCGGCGGCCAGATCGCTGAGGGCACAACGCAACGCCCGCCCGGCAATCGCCGCTGGCTCGGCGGCGGCTGGAAAATGCACATCGGCCAGCTGGGCATCAATAGAGAGCGCGATGCGCCGGTCTGCTGGGCAATCCAACACGGCACAATCCTCGCCGATGTCCGCCGCGCCGATGGGCGCAAAGTAGCGGCGAATAATCTCGAATTCACCGAGCGAGTCCGACACTAGACCTCCGGCTGCCCCACCATCTCATCGCACTCCTCGCGACGCAGCCGCCGCGCCAGACGGTCGAGCACTGCATTGATATATTTGTGTGCATCGGTGGCTCCAAACTGTGTGGACAGTCGTACCGCCTCAGCGATCACCACTTTCCACGGCAACTCAGGCGAGTACGACAGCTCCCAGGCTCCAAGCCGCAATACACTGTGCTCAACAACACTGAGCCGAGCCAAAGGACGATCCAAGCACGGCAGCAACAGCTGATCCAGCTGTGCCGCCGAGCTACTGACACCACGCACCAGCCGCGAAAAATACTCCAGATCAGTGTGCTGGGCGCGCTGGGCACCCGCTGGGAAGTTGCGCTCAATGTTCACCATATCGGCCGCGCCAAAATGCCATTGATAGATGGCTTGCAAAGCGTAGCGCCGCGCCCAGTGGCGGGCGGCGGGAGTCGCTGAGACTGGAGTCGTGGCGCCAGCACTCACCGTATCAGCTGCGGGTGACCCGCCCCCTCCAATGCGGCCATAGCGGCCTCCCAACCCTTGTTATGGCGATCTTGGAAAACCCAGGCACCGCCATCATCCTGCTGCCATCCGGCGCGCTCTCGCGCTTGCCTCAGATCATTGGCAGTGATCACACCAAAACCCAGCGGCGTATCACAGTCCAAGGAGACGCGTGTCAAACCGTGCGTACAGGCTTGACAGACATAGTCGAAATGGGGTGTGCTCCCACGCACAACAACCCCCAGCGCCACCACAGCGACCACGCCCTCAAGACGCGCCAAACGCTGTGCAGCCAACGGCAGTTCGAAGACCCCGGGCACCCGCAGCTCAACCATCTGCTCGGCCGCAACACCCGCCTCAGCAAACGCATCCCGCGCCCCTGAACACAGGCTATCAACCAGTTCCTCATGCCAGCGGGTAGCGGCGATGGCAAAGCGAGCCTGCGAGGGCAATGCCAACCGTGACAACGGATAGGGCGGAGCACCACTCATGGCTGCTCGACCCCGTTGCCATCATATGATAAGTATTCGATCACCTCCAGATTAAAGCCTGATAGGGTATAAGGCGCTGGCCGAGCCAACAAGCGCATCTTGCGCACCCCCAGCTGGCGTAGCATCTGCGCCCCGACTCCAACCCGTAGCGACAACTCGCTGGCACCGACCACTGGCGCATTGCCGCCATCGCGCAGGATATGTTGCAAGTCAGGGGGGAGTAGGTCCTCGCTACCCGTGCCACCAAGCAAGATTAAGATGCCGCCCTCGGCGGCGATACGATCAAGGGTGCGCGGCACATTCCAGCCGCTGGCATGGCGCGGGTCATGGTTTAAGTCCAGCAGATCACCGAGCAACGACGGCAATTGCACCCGCACTAGCACCGGCCTCTCTGGGTCGATCTCCCCGCGCACCAAGGCAAAGTGCAGATTGCCACGCGCCGTATCCCGGAACACATGCAAGACCAACTCCCCCCAGCGACTCTGCACTGATTTGGTGGCGATGGATGCAACCGTCTGCTCATGCAGGGCGCGGTAGTGGATAAGGTCGGCGATGGTGCCCATCCGTAAGTCGTGATGCGCTGCGAAGCGCTGGAGATCCGGGTAGCGTGCCATGCTACCGTCCTCATTCATGATCTCAACGATTACCGCCGCGGGCTCAGCCCCCGCCAACGCAGCCAAATCCGAGCCCGCCTCGGTGTGTCCAGCACGGGTCAGTACCCCGCCCGGCTCGGCGCGCAATGGAAAAATATGCCCTGGTTGCACCAAGTCCTCCGGCACGGTATCAGCACTTACAGCCACCCGCACGGTATGGGCACGGTCGGCGGCAGAGATCCCGGTGCTGATACCCTGCGCTGCATCGATGGACACCGTGAAATTGGTCTGACGCACAGCGCGGCTACGATCTACCATCAATGGCAACTCGAGTTGGCGACAGCGCTCGGCGCTCAGCGTCAGGCAGACCAGACCACGAGCCTTGGCCGCCATGAAATTGATCTGCTCGGCATGAATACTCTCGGCCACCGCTAGCAAATCGCCCTCGTTCTCACGATTTTCATCATCGGCGAGTACAACCATCTGCCCTTGGCGCAAAGCCTCAATCAAATCACTAATATTATCGGCAGACATGAGCTTAGGCGACGGCTAATCCGCAACGGACGACGGCTCGGGCAGCTGGCCGCTGCTGATCAACAAGCGCTCAACATAGCGTGCGATCATATCTACCTCTAAATTCACGCGTGATCCCGGTCTATAAGAGCCAAATAATGTGGAGCGCAGGGTATGGGGAACAACATCTACCGCAAAGTGACCCTCGCCCAGCGCATTGACCGTGAGGCTAACTCCATCCACCGCAATGGAGCCCTTCGGTGCAATATAACGCATCAGTGCCTCAGGGGCACCGAAATGGAAGCGGTGACAGCGCCCAGTAGGAGACATCTCCAACACCTCGCCAACCCCGTCAACATGGCCACTGAGCAAATGCCCACCGAGCAAACCGTCGGCAGACAACGAGAGTTCCATATTCAGTGGGTCGCCCGGCAATAACAGTGCCAAAGTAGTGCAGGAAATCGTCTCGGATGAGAGATCGACCACCAAAGATTCCCCAGCGCTGACCACCACCGTGAGGCAGACACCGTTGACGGCAACACTGTCGCCGATTTGCAGCTGTTGCATCAATTCGGGAACACAGCGGATGCGCAAACGCTGGTCGGCGCCGCTGGCACGCAGTTCCACCACAGTGCCACTGGCACTCACCAAACCGGTAAACATCAGCGAGCCAGCGGCGCTGGGCGCGCCTCAACACACCAGTCTCTACCCACTGCCCGCACGGCCTCAATGTGTAGCGGCACCCCATCTGCCAAGCGCTCCAAGGGGAGTTCAAACAGCGGACGAGCCATGCTACCCAGTAGCGTGGGAGCCACATACAACAACAGGCGATCCACCAGACCGGCACTGAGCAAAGCGGCGGCCAGCGTCGGTCCGGCCTCAAGCAACAGTGTGTTGCACTCGCGCTCAGTGGCCAGCCAGCGCAGGGCTGTGAGCAGTTCCACCTGCCCATCGTCACCAGCACAGCGCTGTAAAGTGGCACCACACTGGCGCAGCGGCTCAGCCAACTCGCTGTCCAATGCCGCCGCCGTGATCACGAGAACCTCGCCGCCAGCGCTAAACAGACGCGCCGTCGGCGGGGTGCGCAACCGCGAATCCAGCACCACGCGCAGGGGCTCGCGCTCGGGCAACTCAGGCGGATGACCCTCTTGAGCCTCCCAGAATTCAGCGCGCAGACGCAGTGCAGGATCATCGGCCAACACCGTGCCGACACCGCTCAGCACGGCGCAGGCACTGGCGCGCAGCTGCTGCACCTCTGCTCGGGCAGCCTCCCCGGTAATCCAGCGGCTCTGGCCAGAAGCCATCGCCGTGCGACCATCCAAGCTCATCGCCAATTTACAGATCAACAACGGCAGGCCGTGCTGGGTGCGCTTGATAAAACCCTCATTCAAGGCGCGGCTCTCGGACTCTAGCAGACCCTCGCTGACCACGATGCCAGCGGCACGCAGACGGTTGATGCCACGACCGGCCTGATTGTCGCCCGGGTCGCGCATTGACACGACCACGCAACCCACCCCGGCGCGAATCAATTCATCACAACAGGGCGGGGTGCGACCGTGCAAAGAGCAGGGCTCCAGCGTGACATAGGCAGTGGCTCCGCGCGCCGCCGAGCCAGCCTCGACCAATGCATCCACCTCGGCGTGAGCCCCACCGGCATAGCGATGCCAACCGCGACCCACCACGACATCGTCGCGCACCAACACGCAGCCAACGCGGGGATTGGGCATCGTCGTATAGCTGCCGCGACGAGCGCAATCGAGCGCCTGCTCCATATAGCGCGGCTCGGGCTGGAAAGCAGTGGATACAGCCATCAGGCTCCGGTAGCGTAGACCGGGTGCCGCCGACACAAGGCCAGCACCTGCTCACGCACCCTCTCAATGACGGCGGCATCGTCACCAGCATCCAACACATCGCAAATCCAATGCGCCACCTGTTTGATTTCGCTCAGGCCAAAGCCACGCGTGGTGGCCGCCGGAGTGCCCAGACGCAGGCCACTGGTGACAAATGGCGAGCGCTCATCGCCGGGCACCATGTTCTTGTTGACCGTGATATGGGCGCGCCCCAACAGCGCCTCGGCATCTTTGCCGCTCAGCTCGCGTCCGATTAAACTCAGCAGGAATAGATGGTTGTCGGTGCCGCCGCCGACCACCGTGTAGCCCCGCTGTTGCATGCACTGTGCCATAGCGCGGGCATTTTTGATCACTTGACTCTGCAGGGCTTGGAAATCGGCGCTGGCAGCCTCTAACAAACACACTGCCTTGGCCGCAATGACATGCATCAGAGGACCGCCCTGACTACCGGGGAACACCGCTGAGTTGAGGCGGCGCTCTAGCTCCTCATCGCCACCACGCGTCAAAATCAAACCCCCGCGGGGGCCGCGCAGTGTCTTGTGGGTGGTCGTGGTCACCACATCCGCCACTGGCACTGGATTGGGGTATTCCCCAGCTGCAACCAGACCCGCTACATGCGCCATATCAACCAATAATCGGGCACCGACCTCATCGGCAATCTCGCGGAAGCGCCCCCAGTCCACCACCTTGGAATAGGCGGAAAAACCGGCAACCAGCAACTGAGGACGATGCTCAAGCGCCAAGTCGCGTACTTGGTCGTAGTCGATTTCGACACCTTGGGCATCAAGGCCGTAATGCACCGCACGATACAACTTACCAGAGAAATTAGGTGCCGCGCCGTGACTGAGATGCCCCCCATCGCTGAGCGCCATGCCGAGCAGGGTGTCGCCGGGGGACAACAGCGCCATATAGGCAGCCGCATTGGCTTGCGAGCCGGAATGCGGCTGCACATTGGCATAGCCCGCCTCAAACAATTCGCATGCGCGACTGATCGCCAGCGATTCAGCAACATCCACATGCTCGCAACCCCCGTAGTAGCGGTGCCCGGGGTAACCCTCCGCATACTTATTGGTCAGCACCGAGCCCTGCGCTTGGAGCACTAGAGGGCTGGTATAGTTCTCCGAGGCGATCAGCTCAATGTGCAGCTCTTGGCGCCGCTGCTCGGCAACGATGGCGGCGGCCAGCTCTGGATCGACTGTGGCAATATCTTGATGCGCTGCAAACACTGATTCACTCCCCACGAACACTAAAAGCCATTCAATAGCCTTTAATTCTACTTCCCAAGCGGTGGCGCGTTGGCAATGCGCTACTATGAAATGCTGTGAGCCGTTTCCAACAATTGCCCCAAGCCAACTCGTGACCACAACCTCTGCGCGCCGGATGCTCGTCACCAGCGCCCTGCCCTACGCCAATGGCCCGCTACATTTGGGACATATTCTGGAGGGAATCCAAGCCGATATCTGGGCGCGCTTCCAGCGCCTGAGGGGACACGACTGCATCTATCTGTGTGCCGACGACGCCCACGGCACAGCTATCATGCTCAGCGCCGAAGCACAAAAGCAAAGTCCCGAAGCGCTGATCGAAGCTATGCGCGAGAGCCATCTCGCCGACTTGCAGGGCTTCGGCATCCACTTCGACTGCTACCACTCTACCCACAGCAACGAAAACCGCTACCACGCCGAGCGCATCTACCGCCTGTGCCAGGAGCGTGACCATATCGCCGAACGCGATGTGGTGCAAGCCTACGACCCACAGCGCGGCCTATTCTTGGCCGACCGCCTCATCCGCGGCGACTGCCCACGTTGCGGAGCATCCGATCAGTACGGCGACCACTGCGAGCGCTGCGGGGCGAGTTACGCACCAGCGGAATTGCTACGAGCTCGCTCGACGCTATCGGGTGCCGAGCCGATCGACAAAAGTTCGCGCCACCTATTCTTCCGCCTGCCCCAGTTTGCCGACTCGCTACGCGAATGGGTGGAGGCTGATCACCTACAAGCACCCGTGGCGGCCAAGCTCCGAGAGTGGCTGGACGCAGGCCTGAAGGAATGGGATATCAGTCGTGACGCACCCTATTTTGGCTTTGAAATTCCCGATGCACCGGGCAAATATTTCTATGTATGGCTGGATGCGCCCATTGGCTACATGGCCAGTTGCCAGCGCTACTGCGATGAGCAGGGACGCGATTTTGAGGATTACTGGGCGCGGGAAACCGACATCGAGCTGCATCACTTCATTGGTAAAGACATCATCAATTTTCACGGCTTGTTCTGGCCAGCGCTACTTGAGGCCGCTGGTCATCGGCGACCCAGTTCCCTCCATGTGCACGGATTTCTCGGTGTCAACGGCGAAAAGATGTCAAAATCGCGCGGGAACTTCCTGCTCGCCAGCGACTATCTACAACGACTAGACAGTGATTACCTGCGTTACTACTTCGCCGCCCGGCTCGGTGCCGAAGTAGAGGATATCGACCTCAATCTGAGCGATTTTGCCCAGCGTGTCAATGCCGATTTGGTGGGGAAGACCGTCAATTTGGCCAGCCGCACAGCGCGCCTACTGGAGCGCCATTGCCAGTCGCGCACTAGTACCACGCCAGCGGATGTGGGGCTAATCGACGCATTCACCACCGCTGGCGAGATCATCGCTGGACACTACGAAGCGCGGCGCTATTCCCGCGCCATGCGCGAGATCATGCGGCTAGCCGACGATGCCAACCGCTTCATCGACCAGCACAAACCCTGGGAGCTGGCACGAGCGACCCCCAACGACCCACGTCTGCGTGCCCAGTGCACCACGGGTCTTGAGCTATTTCGACTACTGATGCTGTACCTAAAGCCAGTGGTGCCCACACTGGCAGAACGCAGTGAGGCGCTACTCGGCGAGACGCTGGATTGGGCCGGACATGAACGACGCTTGGGCGAACGCCAACTCACCGCCTTTCAACCCCTGCTACAACGCATTGATGCCGATGACTGTGCAGCACTGATCCAGCAGGGGGGATAGCGGCTCTACAACCTCCTTGAGCACCTACTTCACAGCTTGACACTATTGCGGTCAGAGAGTCGCCCTCAAGATGACGAGCATTGCGGCAGGCCAGCAACCCCCAACAAAGTCAACACACCACTCCCCCTAAGCGATTAGTTCTCTCCAACACCCTCCAACGGCTCGCCGTCCGCCAAAAATTCGGCACAAGCGGTGCGCAATGCCCGCTCTGGCTCCACCTTAAGAAGTCGCGCCAAATGCACAGTGCTGAACAATAGCTCGCCCAATATATGGCTCGCAGTTTCGCTATCGCCCTCTAATGCATCTAGCGATCGACGTATCGCCACCAGTATCTCAATGCGATCAGGGGCACACCTATTGGGGCGACTGTACTGACGCTTTTGCAGCTTCCACGCGCGGCGCAGTGCCGATAACTCCCGTGGCATACCATCCCCGCCCTCATCACTATCACTCTGAGCGCCGCGCTCCGAGGCCTTGATCTGCTCCCAACGCGCGCGCACCTCAATCGCATCTAATGGAGGCTCGGTCGGCTCAGCTGCCAACACACTGTTGTCGAGCCGCCCGTCGGGATAGATGTGTGGGTGGCGGCGCACCAATTTGAAAACCAGATCATGCACCACATCCGCAAAATCAAAGTGCCCGTCCTCCTCGGCGAAGCGGGCGTAAAAAACCACCTGTAGCAATACATCGCCGAGCTCCTCGCGAATATGATGGTGATCCTCAGCATCAATGGCATCTATTAACTCGCAGACTTCCTCCAGCGTGTGCGGCACGATGGAGTGATTATCCTGTTTGATATCCCAGGGACAGCCTCTCTGTGGGTCGCGGAAGCGTGCGATCATCCCCAGCAAGTCGGCCAGCGTGTAGCGCCGCTCAATCATCAGTGTCTGCGCACACCTGCTGCGGGCACACGCGCCACATCCAATACGCTCTGCGCACTGACTGCACAGAATGAGCAGATCAAGTTCGCTGTCATGCCCCAGATGTCGTAGCCCTCAAACTCAAATCTCGGCACCAAACGGCGGCAACCCTGGTACTCGAAATCATCGGCCAAGAGATTATCTTGGCAGAAAAATCTCAGCGGCACACAAAATACGGCGGACAACTCAGTCGGATTTAGCGCCAGTTCTAAGCCAGCTGGCACAATACCGATGAAACAGGCCACTGAAACAGTGCGGCGCGTGCGCGTCGTCGGCAGGCGCCCCAACACTTCCACCTGCGCTGGCGCCACACCGAGTTCTTCCTGCGTCTCGCGCAAGGCCGTGGCGAGCAGGGTGGCATCACCCGCCTCGCGCCAGCCACCGGGGAAAGCAACCTCACCGGCGTGTTGGCGCAGGTGGTCGGCGCGGCGCGTCAAAATCATCTCTGGAGCACCTAATCCCTCGGTGAGAGCCAACAGTACGCCAGCGGCCTCATCGCCATCAGGCTGCCACTGCTGCGCTGCAAAGCAGTGGCGCAAGGCGGCGAGCCGCGATGTGCTGTCATCGTCTCTCACTGCCTCAGCCAGCAGGCGGGGTATCGAGATGCCAGACATCAAAAGCGGGCTCTTCGTAGGGGTGTGCATCACGCAGTGCGCGCACTGCCGCCGCCAAACATGCTGGAGGACACAGCAACTCCACCTTGTATTCAGCGACGCGTTGCACTTCTGCGTGCTGTCCCAAATAGGGTGCGCTACCCTCCAGTGGTCGGAACTGCCCTTCCCCCAGCGTCTGCCACGAGCAACAGTCGTAGTTGCCTAGCCGTCCCGCCCCACTCTGGAATACCGCTGCTTTCACCTCCTCCACATGGCTTTCGGGTACATAGAAAATCAATTTGTACAAGTGGCTTCCCTCCGCTGCCAGCCAGCAATGCATTCGGTGATACAGCGCTCCAATTCACCAACGGCGATGGCGTTGCGCAGGCGATGCATCAACTGCTGATAATAATGCACATTGTGCAGTGTGTTGAGCCGGGCACCGAGCAGCTCCCCACGGCGCAACAAATGATGCAGATAAGCACGGCTGAAGTGACTGCATGTATAGCAGCTGCATTCGGGATCGGGGGCAGATAGGCTGTTGCGGTGGATGGCATTACGCAAGTTGAGAGAGCCACGGGCGGTAAATAGCTGGCCGTTGCGGGCATTGCGCGTCGGCAACACACAATCAAACATATCAACACCACGGCGCACGGCCTCTATCAGATCCAGCGGCTTGCCGAGTCCCATCAGATAGCGCGGACGATCGCTGGGCAGGCGTGGAACCAACTCGTCCAAAACTGCTAAGCGTTGCTCAGCGCTCTCGCCAACCGCTAGCCCACCGATGGCGTAGCCAGCAAAATTATCGCCTAGACCCTGCAGGGACTTCTCGCGCAATGGGGGAAAAATTCCGCCTTGCACGATACCGAACAAAGCGCCTGGCGCGTTGCCGTGCGCCTCTTGGCAGCGCAGCGCCCAGCGCAGTGAGCGCTCCATCGCCGCCTGGGAGGCCGACTGATCGCCGGGTTGATGGGTGCATTCATCAAGTGCCATCAATACATCCACACCCAGTGCATGTTGCGCTGCCACTGCCCGCTCCGGCGACAGCATCAACTGAGCGCCGTCCACTGGCGAATGCAGTAGCACCCCCTCCTCGCTGAGGCGGCATCGGTGG
Source organism: Gammaproteobacteria bacterium (assembly GCA_014238345.1). Taxonomy (GTDB): domain Bacteria; phylum Pseudomonadota; class Gammaproteobacteria; order JABABF01; family JABABF01; genus JABABF01. Next base: position 2,954 of record JABABF010000101.1, on the reverse strand, counting down.
CGCAGGCTAAACACTTGGTAGCCACCAGAATCACTAAGCAGCGGCCCAGACCAACTCATAAAGCGGTGTAGCCCGCCGAGGGAAGCAATGTGGTCGGTACCAGGGCGCAACATGAGGTGCAAAGCATTGCACAGCAACATTTGGACACCGCAATCACGCAATTCACACGGAGTGATTCCCTTGACCGAGCCATAGGTGCCCACTGGCATAAAGGCCGGGGTGTCGACGATGCCCCGCGCAAAATGCAACCGACCCAAACGGGCTTGCCCATCTTGCGCCAACAGCTGATAGCGCATATTCACCGCCGCGAGGCGAAGATCAACATCGCATCTCCATAGCTGTAAAAGCGATAGCGTTCCCGCACCGCTTCGGCATAGGCCGCCAATAGCCGCTCAGGGCCAGCGAAGGCCGCAACCAGCATCAACAAGCTGGACGACGGCAAGTGAAAATTACTCAGTAGCGCATCGATGCACCGAAAGCGAAAACCCGGGCGGATAAAGAGCCGCGTCTCACCATGCAGGGGTCGTGGGTGGTCGCTGTCGGCGCAAGCGCTTTCCAGTGCCCGCGCCACGGTGGTGCCAATCGCCACAATACGGCCACCACGCGACCGAGTGGCGGCAAGTTGGGCACACAGTCGCTCACCGACCGTTACCCGCTCGGGATGCAGCTGGGTGGGCAGAGTGCCGCCCTCTGCCCTGCGCAATGGCGCAAAGGTGCCGCCGCCGATATGTAGCGTGAGCGTCCCCCACTCGACCCCGAGTCGCTGTAATTTTGCCAACAGGGGTGCATCGAAGTGCAAACCTGCGGTCGGCGCGGCCACTGAGCCCGCATGACAAGCATAGACTGTCTGATAACGCTGGCCATCCTCCACTTCGGCCTCGCGGCGCAGATAGGGGGGTAGCGGTACATGACCGTAGCGCTGCAGCAGCTGCTCTGCTCGCAGTGCCGATGACCAAGTGAGCTGAAACAACTCCGCTTCGCGACCAACCACACGCAGCGCGGTCGGCGGCCACGCGCACGGTGAACGCAACCACAGCCGTGTCCCGGCGCGCGGTGCGCGATTGGCGCGGATGCGTGCCAAGGCCGTACCCATACCGATGCGCTCCAGCAACAGCTCCACCGCACCGCCACCTTCCCGCTGCGCCAACAGACGAGCAGGGATCACGCGGCTGTCGTTGGCAACCAGCAGATCGCCAGGCCGCAACAGGGTGAGAATGGCTGGGAAGTGCTGATGCGCTGGCGGCTTGGTATCGGCCAACACCATCAGGCGGCTGTGGTGGCGATGCGCTGGTGGATAGCGCGCTATCAACGCCTCTGGCAATGTAAAACTAAAATCCTCTGGACACAGCTCGGCAGTATAATTTTGAGGCCGCGGCGCTGTGGCGGAATAGGCAGACGCGCTCGACTCAAAATCGAGTTCTGGAAACGGAGTGAGAGTTCGATTCTCTCCAGCGCCACGTTGGGCGGACATGCTCTACAGAACCCGTTGGAGCAGTCAATCAAAGACAAGGCGTAGGCCGATGTCTGGCGCACGATGATCCAGCGGTACCGCACGCGCAAAATCACCGTGTGCAGTCTGTGCCCCAGGCAACAGATAGTTGCCACCCTTGACCAACATCCGATAAGCGCGTCCGGCGACGAAAACACTGCGAGTCCACTCGGAGACATTTCCCCCCATACCGAGCAACCCGCCCTTGGTGGCTCCGGCAGTGAGCTCCGCACAAGCGAGGCGGCGCGGCTCCTGACCATCACCCGTCACCGCATAGCCCGGCTTGTAATTGGCTCCCCAAGGATAGTCATCGCCGAGCGCCAGCTGCCATTCGTAGGCACTGGGTAGACGCCCACCAGCCCAGCGAGCAAAGGCATCGGCAGACCACCAGTCGATCCCGCTGACCGGCAGTGTGGGAGCCAGCAGTTGCCGCTCCCAATCCTGCGGGCGGTAGCTCTGATCTTGTGGCTCATTCTCATTGGCAAACAGCCCAAGGCGCACCAAGGGATCGACCAAGAACAGTCTATAGTGCCGACGACTGACCTCGCAACTCGCCACCCGCAGTTCGGATAAAGCAGGCTGCTCGCTCCGAAACAGCGGCTCATCAATGCGTAGCTGATCGCGAGGCAACACCGAGAGCAGCCGCGGCAGACGAGCATCGGAAGGCAGTCCAAAGCGATAGCTGCCACCCGGTATGCGTACCACCTCGGCGCGCTCTTTCCATGCCAGTGGCGGCGGGCGGCGGCTATAGACACAGCGAAAACCCGTGTAGTGGGAACGATAGCTCGGCGGTGCCGAGCGCGTGGTGGCATTGAGAGCATGGACTGCCAGCGCCCGCTTCCCCAGCTGCGCGTGCACCCCGTGTAGCAAGGGCGTACGATCATCGATCCAGCCCCGACTCCACTCCTCAACACCGTTGGCTAAATCGTGTACTCCTTGAGGCGTGTCGCTGTCTGAGTGGAGGCCGCACTTCTGCCCCGAATTCAACACCGCCATAGCATAGGGCCACGCGATGGCCTCGAAGCGATCCCCCCAGGGATAGAGTCGCCCAGTGCTACCGCCAGCCGCCGCCAGCCACTGCTCGGCGGAAGGCAGTTCGCCACCGACAGTGCGGCAATAGGCAGCGGCCTCAAAATAACTGACCCCACTGGCTGGAGCCCGGGCACGCCCGGCAACGCGATGACCCTTAGATGTCGTGTGGTAACGGGTGCCCGCCTGACTCGACTGCCGCGTTAAGAACTGCTCTAAACTACCTTGCTGCACTTCGCAGCTATCGATCCAAAAACTCGGCAAAACAGCTTCGCGCGGCGGGATGTCGATGGCGGCTACCAGTTCTGGTTGACGGCGAAATACGGACAAATTGCTACGCAGTGTCTCATCGAGTTGACGACCGCGCTCGCTAATTGCTGGCGGCGGGCCCAAGCTTAGCCGCACGGTATCGAGGTGCACAGCGGGCAGCTGCAGG
>JABABF010000100.1 GCA_014238345.1 Gammaproteobacteria bacterium | reverse complement strand
TTAGCCGGCCGTTCACGGCGCGGGAAGCCTTCAGCAGTAGAGCGTGTGTGTCCTTCTTTGCCTTGACCCACCTATCGTACACTGCCGTGTACTCTGCGCTTTTAGTATCCGTCATTATGGCGTACCTACTGTGGTCTTCAGTTTTCAAGAGCATAGTATATACCAGTATTCACCGCTTGTCAAGCCCCCACTTGGCCGTCAGGTCGTCCACCACGTTTCGGCAGATACAAGCCTCCAGCACCAGGTTTGACTTCTCGTCCGTCCAGTCAGGCAGCGCTTCGGCACGTGCGGAGCAGTGGACCTCCCGTGCCTGGTTCCAGTCCACCACCTTTTGCGCCTCTGCCTTGCTGGTCAGAGGCCGCCGCGCGTTCCCTAAAGGCACCTCAACACCCCTCCTGCTGCGGATAGCTCACAGCGTCCTTCCGTGCTGCTCCACGAAGCCAGCCAGCTATCCAGATTATTTCCTGATAGTCAGCCATCACTTCCGGTTCGACTTTTCCCAGCACATCAACCTGCTCAATAAAGTCCAGGTTCACAAGCGGGAGGCAATCCTGTGCGTATGACGCATAGTATTCCAAGCGTGATGGATTTTTGCGGACTACCTGCCGCATGGAGGCGAATTGACTCCGCCAGTCTGACATCTCTCTCATGTATAGTTACTCCTGCAATGTAATAAAAACCAAGGTCAAAAAGATATTCGCGAGTTAGAATCTCGTCATTCCATGTACCTATCATCCATCGTAAACGGATGCTTCATTATTCGGTGAGTTAGACACTCTCCCGCTTTTCTTGCCGCCAACCTCGCCACCACCTCCAGTGCCTTTACATACCCCTTCGTAACACCTTGGCGACCCGCCTCTATATCCTTCTCTGCCTGCTTAGCAGCCCGTAAGACATTCCTAGCAACCCGACCGAAGTACACTTGTCGGTTCCTCCAGCACTCCGCATTAGTACGACAGCAAAGAATGTCAGACTCCATTATTTTTCCTCCGGCGTAAGGTTGCTCATTGAAGGATACTCTTCCTCCTGGAACGGATGCTCATCTTCAAGCACTTTGCCGTTTTTCAGCAGTAACCTGTCGTTGCCGTCATCAGACAGATATTTCTCGGCTTCGCTGTCAGCATCTTGACAGGCCCTAGCTATTTTAAGGCACAGATCCCTTTTTACTTCATTCCCTTTACCCGCCCAATGTATCTCCGCCAGGTTATACACTGTCCTTAACCTTTCATAGCCTGCTTTCAGAAAATACCCAGATATCCACAGGCTATTAAAGTAGCACTCAGTATGCCGCCGCTCTGCATCCGTCAGCACTGCTGTCAGATAATACTCATTCATCTTGGGTTCTCCAGTGCGCCGGGGGGCCATTCGGCCAGACAATCGGCTCCGCCGCATCAAAAGCGGCATCATATGCGGCGGCCCTTACTTCGTGCATCTCTTCCGTCCATTCTCGCGTGATCCGCACGCCTCTGTCCTTTGCTCCCTGCACTATGGCGATAGCAGCTGGGATAGCAGCGCGTGCGGCAGGGACAGACTGCGGAAGAGCATTATCACCACAGACACAGGTCAAAGCATCCCAAGCCATTTCTGCGCCTATGTGATTCACTATATTTCTCATGCTTTTACTCCTGGACGGCGCGTGGCCGCCTGTTGTAATGGTGGGGGCCGGGCCGGATCGCCAGGCCCCCATTAAATCTGGTCAGTCGGCGGGACTAGCCCTCCTCTCCTGCTCCTCCAGGGCGCGCTGCTCAGCCCAGAATGTAGCGCGGATATCCCTCTGCGCCTGGCACTCCTTGTGTTTTTTTCCGCGCGGCGTGGACGGACAGCAGGAAAAATGGATGTCGTGATTCACTTTTTTTCGGCGTGGCCGGCCCGGCTGGCCGGTCTCGTACAGGCGCAGCCAGCCGTCCTTTTCCATGACCTTTTGCACCGCGCATCCGCCGCGCCCGACTATCCGGCGCTGGAACCACTCGGGCCAGTCAACATAGCACCGCCCGTGGATTTTCACCCAACCGTCATTCGGCTTGGCGGCCGTGGCTTTGGCTTCCGCCACGGCCTCGGCCAGCCGCTCAACCGATTCCGCGTCATCCAATATTGACTCGGCGCAGTAGTAGTTAGTCCTGTTGAAAAACTTTCCGGTGTGGTGCCACTCGGACGCAGCTGTCGTCGCCGCTAATATCTTGCCGGTCAGTCCGCGCAGGCGCGGCTCGGCCTGCCGCAGCTCTTGCGCGGCGCGG
>JABABF010000099.1 GCA_014238345.1 Gammaproteobacteria bacterium | reverse complement strand
GGCGGTGAACGGCGCGGTAACTTTGGCGGCGGAGGCGAGCGACGTGGCGGATACGGCGGTGACCGCGAACGGCGCGGCGGATACAGCAGCGGCGGTGAACGGCGCGGTAACTTTGGCGGCGGAGGCGAGCGGCGCGGTGCTGAGGGCGGCAATCAGCGATGGCGCAATCGCGATCAAGGCACACCGCATCGTGACGATGAATCGTTGCGCCCCATACAGTGGGCCGACCAATCCGGCGAGGCGACAGCGCCATTCATCTCGGATGCTCCCATGCCACGAGCTGGGCAATCCAAGCGATCTAAACGCCGCGCACAACTCGACGAGATGCCCAGCGACTGGCTCAGCGGACACCACGCTGTGGCAGCTGCGCTGGCCGCGCGGCCAGAGGCAATCAGCGAACTCGTACTGAGCGAAGGCAGCGACACCGCCACCTTGCAGGAACAGGCCGCCGCCGCTGATATCTCAGTGCGTAGCATGCCGCGCCGGAACATGGATCTACTGCTTCAGGACAGCCGCCATCAGGGCGTGGCCGCGCACTGCCCACCGCCAGCCATGCGCGACGATGTCTGGCTGACCGCGCTACTGGAGCGCAGCGAAGCCCCTCTGCTACTGGTGCTGGACGGCGTACTAGACCCCCACAATTTAGGTGCCTGCCTGCGTAGCGCAGATGCCGCCGGCGTAACTGCTGTGATCGTGCCGCGTAGCCGCACCGCGCCGCTATCGCCACTGTGTTGCAAAGCCGCCAGCGGTGCCGCCGAGAGCATCCCATTGGTCGCCACCGCCAATTTGGCGCGTTGCTTGGCGACACTCAAAGAGGCTGGCATATGGTTGGTAGGAGCCGAGGCCGAGGCCAAACAAGACCTCCGCCAGCTAAAACTGGGAACGGGCGGCCTCGCCTTGGTGCTGGGCGGTGAAGGACACGGCCTGCGCCAGCTGACACGAGAGCACTGCGACCTACTCGGCCACCTACCGATGGCCGGTACAGTACCCAACCTCAATGTATCCGTTGCCGTCGGCATCTGCCTATTCGAAGCCGCACACCAACGACAAGCGGCGGGCACCTCTACTACTCTACTAAGCATCCCTGCAATAGAAGAGAGCAACACCGATGCAACCCTCCCGTCGGCACACACCGCCGAGAGCACGGTGCCTGCGACACCCCCTGTGGCAGCAGACGCAACATCACTAGAAACCGATGCCCCAGCGACATCAACTACGCCTGATACTGATACCTCCACAACAGCGACGACAGAGCCGCCAGCAGAGCCCAGCTAGCCACTGAGCCCCCATACCGCTAGCGCTATGCGCTCGGGCAGGCGGGACAGCCCTTGTTGGTGGTACTCGCTCTCAACACCAGCACCAGCTCATGAGCAGCTAAGCCTAGCCACCACATTAGGTGCGAGTGCCGCCCCCTTCATAAGGGTCGTGCCCAACCAGACGCGAGCCAGCTATAGAGCATGTGCATGTGCATGTGCACACTACGCACCATTAGTGCGGTTCAGGGAGAGCAGACACGCCCTAATTTATCCTGCTCAAATCAACTCTAGCCACTTTAAAGCCTGCGCCACCGCACAAAACTAAGGAGTCGCCCTGCGCCGCGCATCCTCCTCAGCCGACTGCCGTGCTCGGTCGCGTAGCTCTGTCCCTTTGACATAGCGCTCGTAGCGTTCACGGGCAATTAAATACTCGACAACTTGCAGCATTTTTTCCATGTCCCGCTCTGCACGCACTTGATATGTCCCGGCGATAACCATCGTGGGGGTGGCTCCAATGCCGTGGGCGCGCATGCTCTGCTTGGCTTTGGCTGGCGATCTGGAAACACTAAAAGATGTCCATGCCCGATCAAACTCTTCACGTGCCACACCGGCCTTGGCAAAAAAATCCCCCAGCGTCGACTGGCTGTGCAAAGGCTGCTGCTGTAGCGCTAAAGCATTGAACAACGCGCCGTGAATGTCGTCTAAGCGACCCAATGCTTTAGCGGTGTAGTAAGCGCGCGCATGAGCTTCCATTTCCGAGCGCCAGACGGCGGGAACTTCGTGAAAGCGGACATCGCTCTGTTGGCGCGCTGCCCAGCGGCGCAAATGGGGCTCGAACAGCGCACAATGAGGGCAGCCATACCAGAAAAATTCAACCACCTCTATTTGCCGGATAGAACTCGGCTGTGGATTGTCCAATAGGTGGTAATCTTCACCCTCGCGATAATCGCCGACTGGCTGCGGGGGCGGTGTGTCTGCGATGCGGCGATGAAAGGCAGAGGGCGGCGGTGCGTCAAGAGGCTGTGTGCGCACTGGCTCTCGACGCTCGCCTAGCAGGCTGGAGGGAGCCTCATCTGAGGGCTGCGCCGACGGGAACTTCGCCGGCTCAACACGCCGAATAGTGACCCCGTCGGCAGGGGGGGGCTCTGGGGGGGGCATGACCTGTGGTGGTGCTGAGGCCTTGTGCTCGGCGGCGGGTGGAGCCTCGTGTTCAATAGATTTGAACCACTCCAACGCCCTTGCGGTGGGGGAGATGCTCAACGCCGCCAGCAACGCGAAAGCAACCAGTGCAACTGCAACCCCGTGTTGGCACAGCGGGCTGTGTCGCTGTGGTTTATCGCAATCCTTGAACATAGTTAGCTACTGCCTCCATCTCTTGCTCGCTGAGAAACTCTACCACCCCGGCCATGACCTCGGCAGTCTCATCGTGGATGCGGCGTTTCTCGCGGTAATCCTTGAGCCGAGCGACGATGTAATCTGCGTGTTGGCCAGCAATGCGCGGAAAGCCTGCTGGGGCATTGCCTGCACCGTGTGGTGAATGGCAGGCGCTACAGGCTGGCACACTCTTGGAAGCCAGGCCAGCACGGTAGATGCGCTCGCCTAGCTCCAATTGCTCTCGCCGCGCCACACCCGCGCTCATGGTTTGACTGGCAAACCAAGCCGACAAATCACGCAAATCCCCATCGCCTAGCCCATCTAGCTGACCTGCCATGACCGGCACTGGATAGGCTCCGCTCTGGATGGCGCGCAGTTGTCGCAACAGGTATTTCTCGTTTTGCCCCGCCAGCTTGGGAAAAGCAGCGCTCAGGCTATTGCCATCTGCTTGGTGACAGGTAGCACAGGAGACTGCTTTGACACGACCAGCGGCGGCATCCCCACCCTGAGCAGTACTCAACGCACTCGTCAATGACAAAGCTCCACACAGCGCGATGGTGGCCAGGAATGAGCTGAGATGAGAAAATTTCATCGCTGATACTCCATCATGTAGCTAACTAGTCTGCGCAAATCTGCCTCAGTGCAGTCAGGACAAGCACCCATCGGGGGCATTGCATTATAACCGTCCCGCACATTGAACACGAGCACATCCATGCCTTTTTCCGCTAATAACTCAGCCCAGCGCACATCACCAAGACGCGGCGCACCAGCGACCCCAGCGGCATGGCAAGTGATGCAGCTGTTGCGAAAGAGACCCTCTATGCGCACCCGCTCTACGACAGCGGGGTCTGCTGGCGCATCCCGCTCACCACAACCCGTAGCCAGTGCCAACACCAAGCCGAGACTGAGTAGGTTGCTGAGCCCGAGTGGACGACGCAAGGCGGCAGTTGAGTCCTCTCTGCCTACACCGCGCACCACTGCCGAGCACCGCTGAGACACGGGCAACGATGCACAGCTAGCCTCCAACCGCGCTGTCATCCCCTACGCCCCTGCGCCAGATACTCCCGCGAGCGCATTTCCACCAATCGGCTACGGGTACGCTCAAACTCGCCCGCCAACCGCTCGGCTTTATACAAATCCTCCAACACAACCGCCGCCGACAGCACCAAATTAATGCGGCTATCGTAGAGTACATCCACCAAGTTAATAAATCGTCGCGTCTGATCTTCGCAATCGGCGGCTAGGCAGGGTACGCCGCTGAGCAATACCGTGTGGTATTCCTGTGCCAATTCCAAATAGTCGTTCTGCGAGCGTGGGCCATCACACAGCGCAACAAAATCAAACCATATCACATCGTCCGCCACACGCCGCAAGGCAATCTGACGCCCGTTAAGTTCTATTGACGCATCGGCTTGGTCGGCACCCAGGGTGCCCGCAATGTTTTGAAAATGCTCGGCCAGCGCCCGCTCAGCGCGATCATCCAATGGGCTGTAGTAGAGCGGCAAACCCGCCAGCGCCTGCAGACGGTAATCCTCGCCAGCCGCCATATGGTGGATCTCACAGTGCTCACAAAGTAGCTCGATGGCAGGCAGGAATCGCTGGCGTTGCAGACCGTCCCGGTACAGTTCTTGCGGCTCGATATTGGCGGTGGTCACCAGCACAATGCCGTTCTCGAACAACGCCTGTAGCAGGCGCTTGAGGATCATCGCATCACCGATATCCAACACCAAGAACTCATCCAAGCACAGCAGCTGCGAGCGCTCTGCAATACGCGCCGCCACCACCGCCAGTGGGTCGGCCTGCCCGGACAACTCCTCTAGCTGTCGGTGGATGTCTCGCATAAAACGGTGGAAGTGCTCACGCCGCCAAGTGTCGGCGGCCAAGCACTGGCATAACAAATCCATAAGCCGCGTTTTGCCACGCCCGACGCCGCCCCATAGATAGAGTCCACGTACTGGCAGCTGATGGCCCGACAGCCGCCGCCACAGCCTTTGCCAACGGTTAGCTGGTAGCAACGCGCTGTGAATGCGCTGGAGGCGTTGCACTGCCGCACGCTGGGCATGGTCTGGTTGCAACTCGCCACGGCGCAACGCGCCGCCATAGGCTTTCATTGGATTCATCGGCAGATATTAATGTGAGCACTGTAGCTAAGCCGTACACACCAGCGGCAGGCGGGGCAGGCCTCGCTTGGACGCACAGCGCGGTTCGACACATCACCGGCTGGGTTGCCTCTACCCAAACCAGCAGGAGGTTAGGTAGCACCGCTACATGCTTGCTGTATTCAGGCGATAGGCTGGCACCGCGAGCGCTGTGGGGCTAATACAAGTCGTGCGGCCAATATTCCCCAAGAGCAGCGGCGGCAACTGCCTTTAAGTATATCGCCCCAAAGCCATCAGACCGGATTGTCAATGTCTATGTGCAAATGCTCTATGCCTAGTGACTGCGCCAAGTAATCGCCGACGGCGCGAGCACCACCGCGTTCGGTGGCGTGGTGCCCGGCGGCATAGAAATGCATCCCGCTCTCGCGCGCCCAATGTACGGTCTGCTCAGAGACCTCACCTGTGAGGTAGGCATCGACACCATGCGCCAACGCCCGCTCGATCAGCGACTGGGCTGCGCCCGTGCACCAAGCCACGGTGTGCACCATGGCCGCACCATCTCCAATATGCAACGGTGTGCGCCCCAAACGCTCCGTCACGCGTGAGGCAAAGGCCGCCGCAGTCATCGGCTCGGCCAAGTGACCGACTGAGCCGGGGATTGATAGCTCCGCCGCATCCAGCGGCCCATCCGTTAGCAACCCCAGCGCCAGCGCTAACTGGGCATTGTTGCCATAGCGCGGATGTGCATCCAACGGCAGGTGGTAGGCCAAGAGGCTGATATCATGCTGCAACAACAGCGCCAGGCGACGACGCTTTATGCCAACCAGCTGCGGAGCCTCGCCGCGCCAAAAGTAGCCGTGATGGACAAACAGCGCATCGGCCTCAGCCGCCACAGCGGCTTCGATCAGCGCTTGGCTGGCAGTTACCCCACTGACCAAGCGACGCACTTCTGCTCGTCCCTCCACCTGCAGGCCGTTGGGGCAGTAATCATTGAAACGCTGTGGTTCCAACAGCTGGTCCGCCGTCATCACCAAAGTTTGCAGTGCTGTACTCATAACTGATCTATATCCTCGTGCCTCGTGCCAAAACGCTCTCTCAGGCCGTCTCCCGCCCGGCTAAGCACTCGCCCAAGCTACGCAGAAAGATGGCGTTTTCTTGTGGGCTGCCAACCGTGACCCGTAGACAGCCACACAATGCCGGATGTCCGCCGTGAAGGCATTTGACCAGCACTCCGCGGGACAATAATTGCTCCCACAACACCTCAACGCGCCCGACATCCACCCGCAACAGAAGGAAATTGCCCGCGCTGGGCCAGACCTCAACTCCGTCCAGCTCGGCCAGCAAGGAGTGCAGCGCCTCACGCGCCTCGCACAATGCCTCGGCTCGACTGAGGAAGGTATCGTAATGCTCCGCCACCAGCTCTGCCGCCGCCTGAGTCAGCGCCCCCAAGTTGTAGGGAAGACGCAATTTGGCAATCTGCGTCAGTGCCGCTGGTGCACCGATCAAAAACCCCAGCCGCAGCCCTGCCAGACCCAGTTTAGACAGGGTGCGTAGCACCAACACGTTGCGGTAATCATCAAGCAATGGCAGATGATCGACACCGCTGAACGCCATATAGGCCTCATCCAATACCACTAGACCGGGCGCGGCTTCAATCAGCCCGCGCAACTCAGCCAGCGGTAGCAGTGCACCCGTGGGGTTGTGTGGTAACGCCAGCAAGGTCAACGCCGGACACTCGCGTTGTAGCGCCGCTCGCAACGCCTCGGCATCCAATTGAAAATCAGTCCTCAGCGGTACACCGCAATAGTGAGCACCAGCGGCTTCAGCCAAGATGCGATACATGGCAAAGCCGGGCTCGGGACTCAACACACGCCCCCCCGGCCCTGCCACCGCAGCCATCAGCCATTGCAGGATTTCGTCTGAGCCATTGCCGAGTAACAGTTCCCAGCGCTCGGGGATTCCCAATGCCCGACGCAAGGCACCGCGCAACTGACGCGCCTCGGGGTCGGGGTAGCGATTGATCGGCACCGTGGCGAGCCGCTCGCGCCAAGCCGCGCTGAGTGCCTCGGGCCAGCTCCACGGACTCTCCATAGCATCAAGACGCAACACCCCAGCGGGCGGGTGCGTCGCTGGGTATGCCTTGAGCGCGAACAACTCGGCTCGTAGCCACTGCTCTGGCGCTGACCCAGTGCCGGGGCTCGTCTCAGCGCACATGGCAATGGCTCAGGCACACTGGCGCGCTCAATCCGCGGCTCGGCTACGGCGGGCATCGGCACTGCGGGCATGCGCCTCCAAGCCCTCGACCCGCGCCAATGCTGCCGCCGTGGGAGCCAACGCCGCCGCACCGCCAGCACTGCAACGCAGTAGTGAGCTGCGGCGCTGGAAATCTCGCACCCCTAACACCGAAGCATAGCGCGCTGCACCGCCCGTCGGTAACACATGGCTTGGGCCAGCGCAGTAATCGCCGAACACCTCGGCTGCGCTATGTCCCAGCATAATGGCTCCTGCATGGCGCAAATCTGGCAGCAACGCATCAGGGTCAGCGACACACAGACCTAGATGTTCGGGTGCCAGACGATTGGCCAAGGCGACGGCCTGAGCGAGGTCGGCCACTTTGATCAACGCACCGTGGCGGCTTAGCGATGCGGCAATGATCTCCCGGCGCGGCCATTCCTCAAGCCGTTGTGCGAGGCGCTCACCCACCGCAACGATTAGCTCGGCATCCGGGCTCAGCAACAGGGCTCGCGCCTCTACATCATGCTCGGCTTGAGCACATAAATCCAACGCCACCCAATCGGGATCTGCGCTGCTGTCGGCAATGATCAACACCTCTGAAGGACCTGCCTGAGCATCCACGCCGACATGACCGTAGACCAAGCGCTTGGCGGCGGTGACATAGCGGTTTCCTGGGCCGACAATTTTGTCCACCTTTGGCACCGTCTCGGTGCCAAAGGCCAATGCCGCTATGGCCTGTGCACCACCGATGCAAAACAGGCGGTCCACCTCAGCCAGCGCGGCGGCGGCGAGCAACATCGGTGCTGGTTCCCCCCCTCCGGTCGGGGTGGTGACGATGATTTCGCCGACCCCCGCCACCCGGGCTGGCAAAGCGGTCATCAGCACAGTGGACGGATAGGCTCCGCGCCCACCCGGCACATAGAGACCCACCCGCTCCAGCGGTAGCGTCCGCAGACCGGTGCTCACACCGTCGGCATTCTCTTGATGCCAACGCACCTCTTCGCCCTCGGCGGCGCGCTCGCATTCGTGGAAGCTGCGGATGCGCGTAGCCGCATATTCCAGTGCCTCACGCTGCGCTGCACCCAGCTCCTTCAGTGCCCGACGACAGCGATCCAAGGGAAGTTCAAGCTCGGCCACACTGACGGGCGCAATGCCGTCAAGTGTTGTGTCGAGTTCTATGCTGTGCTTCAATAGAGCAATATCACCGCGCTGGCGCACATCTTCGACAATTCGCGCCGCAATCCTCTCGGCATCGGCATCGCGCGCCACCGACACCGTTGACAAAGCGGCCAAAGAGGCATCAAACCCCGGCTCCGAGGCATCCAAACACCGCACCAGCTCGGTGGTTGCGCCGCCCACTGTCCCGCCCTCAGCTGTCGGCACTGCCTACCGCCGAGGACAGCCGCTCGCACAATGCCTCAATGGCGTCGGTGTCCGAGCGTAGCGCCGCCTTGTTGGCAACCAATCGGGCGCTGATGGGGGCGATCTCATCGACCACATGCAAGCCGTGGCTGGTCAGCGTGGTGCCGGTGTCGGTGATGTCGACTATCTCGTGCACAAAATTGCAGAACGGAGCCAACTCCATAGAGCCGTGCAGTTTGATGAGCTGCATCTGAATGCCGCGCTCAGCATAGAAACTGCGCGCCAACGCCACATATTTACTGGCCACGCGGCGCAGGCCTAGCGGCGATTCCGGGGCATCCGTGCGCGCGGCGCGCACCAGGCGACAACGGGCAATGCCCAAGTCCAACAACTCACACAGCCCGGCACCATCACTGGCAGCGGCATGTTCGAGCAGCATGTCTTTGCCTATCACTCCCAGCTGGGCGGCTCCTAGCTGCACATAAGTGGCCACATCTGCGCCGCGCACAATCAGCAGACGATAGGCTCGGTCAACGCTGTCCAGACAGAGGGTGGAGCCACCGGCAACAGGAGCTGCGGGCAGCTCTACGCCAGCCGCCGCTAACTGAGGCAGACTCTGCTGGAAAATCCGCCCTTTTGCCACAGCCACGGTCAGCGGGGATGCCATGAGATATCAGCCTTGGGACTGGTTGGGGCAGCGCTTGATCTCAGCACCGAGGCGGCGCAGCTTCTCTTCAATCCACTCATAGCCACGATCAATGTGGTAGATGTGCTCAATCGTCGTCTCGCCCTCGGCCACCAACCCCGCGATCACCAAGCTGGCCGAAGCGCGCAAATCATTGGCCTCCACGGTGGCTCCTCGGAGCGTGGCACCGCCACGCAATCGCGCCTCATTGCCTGACACGGTAATATCCGCACCCATACGGCACAGGTCTTTGGTGTGAATAAAGCGATTCTCAAAAACACGCTCCACGATGCGCGACGAGCCATCAGCGATGGCGTTCATAGCGGTGAACTGCGCCTGCATATCTGTTGGAAAACCCGGGTAGGGTGCCGTTTCAATATCTACGGCTCGCGGTGTGCGCCCCCCCATGTCCAACGCCACCCAACCCTCCCCCGTCGACAGCTCTGCCCCAGCCTGCTCCAAGTGGCGCATCACAACTTGAATAGTATCGGCGCGAGCATTTTCAAGGCGCACAGAGCCACCCGTGGTGGCGGCGGCCACCAAATAGGTGCCCGTCTCAATGCGATCTGGCATCAGGTCGTAGTCACAAGCGCCGAGTCGCTCCACCCCCTCGACCGTGATCGTCGATGTGCCCGCGCCTTCGATTCGCGCCCCCATCGCCTGCAGGCACTGTGCTAAATCAACAACTTCCGGCTCGCGCGCAGCATTGTCAATACAAGTTTCGCCGTACGCCAGCACCGCCGCCATCAGAATGTTTTCGGTGCCGCCCACCGTCGGCTCTTCGAAGGACACCTGAGCGCCGCGCAGGCTATCGTCCACTCGCCCCACCACCTCTGCATCGCCCAGCTCGAAGGACACCCCTAGCGCACTTAGTGCGCGCAAGTGCATATCTACTGGACGCTGACCGATAGCGCAACCACCGGGTAACGGCAACCGCGCATAGCCGAAACGCGCCAGTAATGGCCCCAGCACTAAAAAGGAGGCGCGCATGGTATGCGCCAGTGGTGCCAACATGATGCCTTCGTTGTACACCTCGGCAGTGTGTAGCTGCAGGCGGCGATGGTCATCGGCAAATTCCACTCTCGCACCCATATTCATCAACAGCTGATTCATCATCGTGATATCGGCGAGGTGCGGCAAGTTCCCCAGTGAGATCGGCTCCTCGCTGAGCAAGCTTGCCGCCATAATCGGCAGAGCTGAGTTTTTTGCACCCGAGATCTTGATCGTGCCCTTGAGACAGCTACCACCTTGGATGATCAAACTATCCACGCGCCACCCCCGACCGCCACAGCCACGGCACCAAACACAGGGCACTGAGGGCGCCGTAGAGGTGGGCATCCACCACCACGGGTATTTCCAGAAATTGTGCTGTTCCGGGAGTCGGACCCCGCCACTGCTCCCAGCCCAGTTTCAGCGTGATCAGTGCCAGCAACATTGCTCCAGTCCAGTCGCTCAGCTGCCGCCAGCGGTACAATCCGACCATCACCGCAATGCCATGCAAAAGTCCAGAAAGACCAACCACCCATGCCAACTCGGGATTGAATAAATACATGCAGAGACCACAAATGCCACTGGCGAGTAGGGCAGTCAGCGCCCATAGCGACGCAGGCACAGCTCCTTGGGCATAGCAGCACAGTAATAGCCACGCCGTCATATTCAACACTAGGTGACCAAACTCCAAATGTACAAAATGGCCTGAGAAAATTCGCCACCACTCGCCCGCCCCCACCGCATCGCGTCGATAAGTAAACCACTCGTCAACAATCCGCCACTCGCTGAGATACAGCGCCACCAGCAAGGCGACTGGCGCGATGGCGATGGCGCACTGAGTGGCCAAGCCCCCCTGCCGATCACTCGGCAACGGCAGTGCCCACGCCTCAGCCGCCGTCGCTGTGCGTTGCCTTGGCGGGCCCAGTGCCCAAATTCGCCCAGTCCCCGATCACCTGATCCAAGTCTTCCTGGTACTGCGCCGCCAAGGAATAGAACTGGGAGCGAAACAATTTGCCAAAGTTTAACTTGTCCACGGCAATGTTGAGCAGCTCCCAACGCTTATCGGATTGCCGATATTGCAGGCGGTAGTAAATGCGGATCGGCACTGCTGTGCCCGCGCCGAAGACCAGCTGTTCAACCGTTACTTTGCCGCTCCTGCTCGGAGCCTTGACTGGTTGAGTTTCCACCTCTATATCACCCAGACGCAATACTGTCAGGAAAATGCCTCCGTAGTTGCGCACCAGCCCACTGATAAAAACTTCGGTGAATTGTTCGATCTGTGCCCGGCGATGCTTGCGTGCTACAGGTGGCAGGTCGGCCAGTGACTCGGCATTGGCGTAGACACCCATGACACCATGGGAGAATCGGGTAAAGTCCACCGCACCGGTCAACGCTGCGGACACCTTGGTGAAGAACAGATCGTTATCGCCATCGCTTTTGATCTGTGTCCGACTCAGCTCCAGCAGGCGCTCAGTCACCCGTTGCACCAGAGCCTGCGCCTGTATCTCTGTCTCCGGTGTCTCCGGCGACAGCTGAGCCAGAGCGACCGGAACCGGTGCCGCCCACAGCATGACCACACACAGCGCTACGCCACTCCAACCAGTGAGCTGCCACTTTTCTGCCATCGTGTCGCCTATCACTAACCGCATTGCTCCCGAAAAGAAAATTGTCGCATGAAAAACTATTATACGCATCAGCAGTTGCCCACACCGCTAAAATAGTGGCTGAGTAACCTCCTCAGCGCAAAGTTCTCTGGCATGCATTTTCTCACCGTGTTGGCAGGCCTTGGGATCTTGATATGGAGCGCCGAACACCTGCTTGATGCCACACTGGGTATCGCAGCACAACTGCGTCTACCTCCGGCTGTCGTCGGTGCCACCGCCCTTGCTCTGGGGACTTCGCTGCCAGAATTGGCTATCGCCGTCAGCGCTGCACTGGATCAGCGTAGCGCTATTGCGGTCGGCAACGCCTTGGGCTCCAATATCGCCAATTTGGGCTTGGCGCTCGGCTTAACCGCTCTGGTATTTCCGCTGACCATAGCCTACGCCCCGCTACGCCGAGCCCTACCGCTATCGCTGGTAGCGATCGTGGCCACTTGTGCCGCACTGGCCGATCTGGAGCTCAGTCGCAACGAAGGTTGCGCGCTACTACTCGGACTTGGAATCGCCATGTGGCTATTGCTGACCGCCGCTGAGAAGACTGATGCAGAGCTGAGCGACGAGCACTGCGGACGGCGTGACTGGCTGTGGTTTGCTATCGGCCTCGTCCTGCTGACCGCGGGTGCCAAGCTGTTGGTGTACGGTGCCTCGCAGCTGGCACTGAACTTCGGCATCAGCGAATTGGTCGTCGGAGCTACCGCTGTGGCCATCGGCACCAGTCTGCCAGAGATCAGCGCCTCGCTGAGCAGCGCACGGCGCGGCGAACACGGCCTCGCCATCGGCAATGTACTGGGCTCAAATATCTTTAATTTGTTCGGCACACTTGGCGTGGCAGTAGCGCTGAACCCCTGGCAAGCACCCGACAGCACCGTTCTGTACCGCGACGGGGTCATCTGCTTAGTGTTGAGCGCTACGCTGGCCGCACTGCTGTGGGTTCAGCACTGGCGCGGCACTGATCCCATGCGGATCGGGCGCTTTCCCGCCGCCTTGCTACTATGTTGCTATGCTGGCTACTGTGTGCTTCTGTTCAACTATTGATCTCTCTATGACCGACACCACCCCCCCGGCCACAGCTTTAGCCGAGATCGGACGCCGTACAGTGCGCCTTGAGTGCGAGGCAATGGCGCAGCTCGAGCAACGCATCGGTGCCGATTTCGAGCGTGCCTGCGAGCTCATGCTGGATTGCGCAGGGCGGGTAATCGTCACCGGCATCGGAAAATCTGGGCATGTGGCACGAAAAATCGCCGCCACTTTCTCCAGCACCGGCACCCCAGCGGCTTTCCTGCATCCGGCAGAGGCCTGCCATGGTGACTTGGGCATGGTCGTGACAGGTGACTTGGTTATCGCACTCTCGCAATCTGGTGCCGCAACGGAATTGCTCACTGTGGCACCATTATTGCAGCGCCAGCGGATCCCTCTGATCTGCCTGTCCGGCGATGGAGCCTCGCCATTAGCTCAGACCGCAGATCTGTGGCTCGATACCAGTGTCAAAAATGAAGCCTGCCCCTTGGATCTTGCCCCCACTGCCAGCACCACCGTCATGTTGGCGCTGGGTGATGCCCTCGCCATTGCGCTATTGGAGGCACGGGGATTCACCCACCAAGATTTTGCTTTGGCACACCCTGGAGGAGCCTTGGGTCGTCGGTTGCTACTCACCGTCGATCAGCTGATGAGAAGCGGCGACAAAATACCCAGCGTGAGCCGCAACACCACCTTGGCAGATGCCATCGTCGAAATGAACAGCAAGCGACTCGGCATGACGACCATTCTCAGTGAGGATGGGCTGTTGCTCGGCGTTTTTACCGATGGTGACCTGCGCCGCGCCTTTGCCGCTAATCTGGACCCACTAGGTGCAGTGATCCACGATCTGATGACCCCGGGGGGGCACACCACCACACCCGATAGCTTGGCCGCGACAGCAATGACAGCAATGGAGCATCATCGCACCACCTCGCTGGTCTGCGTCGATGCGAACAGGCGGGCACTCGGGGTCATCCACTTGCATGATCTGCTGGATGCCGGCGTTGAGTAAACACGACACTTTGGCAGCAGCAACGCTGGGAGCGGCGGCGGCACTGGCGCGTTGCTCCCCCGAGCTGGTACAGCGGCTGGCGCACATCCGTCTGCTATCGCTTGATGTCGACGGTGTGTTGACCGATGGACAGCTGTACCTCAGCGGCGACAATGAAAGCAAGGCTTTCGATGTCCGCGACGGTCTGGGCATCATAGCGGTACGTCGCGCAGGTATTGAGGTGGCCATCATCTCTGCCCGCCCCAGTGCCGCCACCACCGCCCGCGCCCGCGATCTGGGCATCTCACACCTGCGACAGGGCGATGACGACAAGGGGGCAGTATTGCTGGGGCTGTGCCAACAGCTGGATATCGACCCAAGCCACGTTGTCCATATGGGCGACGATGTGGCCGATCTGCCCGCCTTGCGCTGTGCTGGAGTCGCCGCCACCGTCGCCGATGCCCACCCCGCCGTGCTAGATATGGCCGAATGGCACAGTAACAAAAAAGGCGGTCACGGAGCGGTGCGCGAACTGTGCGACCTACTATTGGTCACCCGCAGTGCTGGGGACGGCCCCTGAACACCGCACTGCGGGCAACGCTGACTCTGCTGGTCACGGGCATCCCGCATGCCACCGCAGCGGATGGCGTATTCCGTAGCATGGAACTACTGCACTTTGCCTCTCAGGGGGGGGCGACTCAATTGGTGGCGCGACGAGCTTGGCAATTGCCGGGGATCCCGCTGACCTTAGGACTAGAAGCCATGCAGCTCAGCGGGCGCGATGCGCAGGGTGCGCCCTGGCAGCTGAACGCCCCTCAAGGCGAACTGCGGGGACGCGACACCCTGAATCTACACGGCGGAGTCGCTCTACGCGGTCGTGGGTCTGATGGTGCCGAGCTCCGGCTGAAAACACCGCAGCTGCGCTTTGAACTGCAGAATCGACAGGGTGGTGGCGACAGCCAACTGGAACTGCGCTGGGGACACCGCGAGCTACGCGGACGCGGCTTTGTGTTCTCCCTATCAGAGCAGTGGCTAGAGCTATTACACGATGCCGAAACTTGGCGCACTACACGCACTACAGCAACGGCAACCGCACTGGAGTCAAACCAGTGCCGCGCCGGTGCCCTGCGCTTGGGATGGGGCGGGCATGAACATCGGCTACGCTATGACAATCAGGTGCACTGTGTAGCTGATGGTCTCGTATTACACGCCGAACAACTCTCGCTCAGTGTGAGCAAGGCAGCTCCCATAGCGGTAACCAGAGCCGTCGCCAGCGGCGAACCTGCTCTCTTCCGTCACATACCGGCAGAGGATCATCCCGAAGTGAATGGCTCGGCACAACGCCTAGAATACCATCACAATCAACAGCACCTCAGCCTGCAAGGAGAGGCTCGTCTGTGGCATGACGGGCGCTGGGTCGAAGGCGAGCGAATCGACTACCACATGCAAGGTTCCGCGCAAGAGGCTGTGCCATGAACTCGTTAACCGCCATTTCGTTGCGCAAATCCTATGGCAACCAGGTGGCTGTGCAGGGGCTATCACTGCAGTTACGCCATGGCCAAGTTTGCGGTTTGTTTGGCCCCAACGGAGCTGGCAAGACCACCGCATTCCACATGATGGCGGGACTCATTCGCCCTGACGATGGGCGGGTACTGCTCAATAATGAGGATATTACAGACTGGCCCTTGGCGTTGCGCGCGCGCCGGGGTATTGCCTATCTGCCGCAAGACCCCTCGGTGTTCCGCGGGCTGTCAGTGCGCAACAATCTGTTAGCCGTACTCGGCGGTACCCGCAGTGCGCGACAACGCGCCGATGCTTTGCTCTCTCGCTTTGAGCTCGAAGCGCACCGCGACACGCTGGGGGCTCAATTGTCTGGCGGTGAGAGACGGCGCTTAGAAATCGCCCGCGCCATTGCCTTGACACCGGACTTTCTGCTACTGGACGAGCCGCTGGCAGGTATCGACCCGATCGCCGTCGAGGGTCTCAAGGCACTCATCCACCAGCTGCGAGATGAGCAGGGAGTAGGCATTTTGATCACCGATCACAATATCCGCGAAGCCTTGGCGCTGTGCGACCACAGCTGGATTCTCAGCGGTGGCAACGTGATCGCTGAGGGAACAGCCGAGGCTGTAGCGCTCTCCGCAACGGCGCGTGAACAATACTTGGGAACCCACTTCTAATATTAAAATGAAGGTTTGTAAAATACGCCACTTGTTTAGGGAAGCTCTGCATAGGATCGTCGGATTAAAATGCATTCTGTGCTAGTTGTCTGCTCCGGGTGTCAAATAAATCAGACTTTCCTTAGCTTGTTTTGCGGATCCATCGCTACCGACCCATACCCATGTTAAAGCCCGACTCCCCGCCGATTCCTGCAGCTATCCTGAGTGCGACGCGGGTACTCTGCGCCCGTGATTGCTCAAGCACAAAACGGGCACTAGAGCATATCGCCGGGGCACTCGCCAACAGCGCGGCCGGTCTCGACCATGAACAATTGCTACACCGGCTGGTAACGCGCGAAAAAATCGCCAGCACTGCTATCGGTCACGGTGTCGCGGTGCCACATTGCCGGGCGGCGAACTGCCCGGGGATCCTCGGTCAATTCCTCAAGCTGAGCACGCCGATTGAATTTGATGCCCCAGATGGGCGATCTGTGGATCTGCTATTTGCTCTCGTAGTCCCTGAAGAGGAAACCAGCAGCGGATTACATCAGCGGTGGCTGGAATGGATTTCTCAGTTGATGTCCAGCAAAGGATTGTGTGTACAGCTGCGTGCGGCACCAGACGAAACGACGCTATTGCACCACTTGGCTGCGGCAATGCAACGGGGCGAACCCGCTCCCTCAACATGAGCGCCACTGTCGAAGCCCAGCTGATTATCATCAGCGGGCGATCTGGATCAGGAAAAAGTGTCGCCCTACGACAGTTGGAGGACGCTGGTTTCTACTGTGTGGATAACTTGCCCGCCAGCCTACTTGATCAGCTGATCCAAAGTACGCTGGGCGACCGCGTATCCCCACATCGTAAAGTCGCTGTATCGATTGACGCTCGCAATGTTGGAGACAACACCCGCACCATCGTCGAAAATATCCAGCTACATAGAAAGCGCTTTGCAAACATAGCAATCTATTATTTGGATGCAAATAACGAGATTTTAATGCGGCGATTCAAAGAGACACGTCGACGCCACCCGCTGAGCTCGACGCACATCAGCCTAAAGCAAGCTATCGAATGGGAAGATTCTCTACTGGAGCCCCTGCGCGAACATGCCTCGCTGTTGATTGACACCAGCGCCACATCCCTGCATCAATTCCGTCAATATGTGCTAGATCGTATCATTCAGCAGAGCGACTTTACAGAAATCGCACTGAGATTAATCTCTTTCGGCTATAAGAACGGCTTGCCGATAGAAGCCGACATAGTATTCGATGTGCGCTGTCTGACTAACCCCTATTGGCATGAGGATCTACGCAACTGTGATGGACGCGACTATGCAGTACAGGATTATCTGGGAAAACGCCCTGAAGTTATCAAAATGCGCGATGATATCCAGCGCTTCATCGACAGTTGGATCCCTGCTTTCCAGCGCGAAAACCGGCACTACCTTTCCATTGCTATCGGCTGCACCGGTGGTTGCCATCGCTCGGTGTACCTGTGTGAGGAACTCAGCAAACACTTCCGTGCACAGCTGGACAATGTCAGCGTTCAGCACCGAGAATTGACCAACTAAGCAGGCTCTGAGCTCAGGCTCGGTGTATAATATCAAACCATAATGGAAGAAATTAAGGCGCAATATTCGTATCGCGTCACCTTGCTATGCTCGGCGACAAAAAAAAATCGAAGAAGCCGCTTGAACTGCTAGCCAGTGCGCTCGGCGAACCCCGCGAAGCCGTCGAAAAAGTTCAAGATTTATTGCGCGGCTTAGTCCCCCACCGCACTGCTCATCTGCTGGAAACACTGCCGCGCGCCAGCCGACTCTTGGCATGGGAGATACTGCCTCTGCACCGCCGTACAGAGGTACTCCAGTACGTGCCCGAAAACCTGCGGGCGCAATTTTTGCGCGATGCAACCGTCGAAGACCGTGCCACGCTGTTTGACAATATCCCCCGCCACGAGCTGGCGGAAGTGTTGCGCAAAATGCCAGAGACTCTGGTGCCTGAAGTATTACAGACACTGGACTATCAGGAACAACAACGCGTCCAGCGGGTGCTGTCCTTCGAGGCAGAACAAGTAGGGGCGCTGATGCGCTCAGATGGGATCACCGTGCGCAAAACTCTGAGCCTAGATGTGGTGTCAAGGTACCTGCGCCGCCACGCCGACCTACCAGAGGTACTCAACCATCTATTTGTTGTCAACCGAGACGGCCAGTTGGTCGGTATGCTGGCCTTGCAGGAGATCTTGCGAGGCAACCCTCAGGAGACCGTAGAGCAGCGGATGACCGTAGCAGAAGACACCTTTGCCATCACTGGCAACGCAGCGATTGAAGAAGCGACGCAACTGTTCCAGCACCACGAATTGCGGGCGGTGCCAGTGATCGATGCCAATAATACATTCATCGGTTACCTCAGCTCCAATGATGTGAAAAATTATGTGCGCGACCATGCCGACCAGATGATGCGACGGCGCGGCGGTGTCAGCGATGACGAAGCCGACACCTTCGCCCCGGTACTACTGGCCGCACCAAACCGTATTATTTGGCTGTGCATCAATTTGGGAACGGCAATCATCGCCTCAGCCACCATCCAATTATTCGAGGAAACGCTGGATAAAGTGGTGGCGCTCGCCATCCTAATGCCAATCGTCTCAAGCATGGGTGGCATCGCTGGCACCCAAACATTAACTGTAATGATTCGCGGCCTTGCTCTGGGCAATATCACTAAACACAACACTCTGTGGCTGGTTAACCGTGAACTGATCCTGAGCACGCTCAACGGCCTTGCTTTAGCCAGCGTGATGGCGATCGGCGCGGCGTGGTGGTTTGATGACCCCATACTTGGCCTGATTATTTCTTCTGCGCTATTAATAAATTTGATGACCGCAGGTATCTCCGGTGCTTACCTACCGCTCGTCTTAAGGAAAATGCATATTGATCCCGCCATCGCCAGTGGTGTCATCCTGACGACCATCACCGATGTGGTCGGCTTTGCCGCCTTCCTGGGTTTGGCCACGCTGGCCTACTAAAAGGTTGATTTACTGGCCATTCGGTAGCACCGACTCCACGGTCGTTGGCATATGATCATGCCCGTCTTGGGCGGGCTCTTCTTGCGGCCTGCTCAGCTGTAGGTCGCTCCATGGTCCTTTTAGGGAATAGACGACATGCGCCAAACGGTTCACCCCAGAGCCGACAATTTTACTGGCCAGCCAAGTACCCGCAAAAATTAGCGGCACGCCGCTAGCGGCAACCAAGGCCATTAACGGCAGATTTTCCGCCAAGTGCAGCGTCACATCCAATTCTCCATCAAGAGTGCCTGCGGCAAGATCTGCGTCACCTCGCAACACAAACACCCCTTCGTTGGCAGCAACCGTTGCACCATAACCGGAGTCGAGGCGCAACTGACCCTCGGCCAAAAAGGCGCGTGCCTGCACCTCTTTGAAGTACAGTCCATGGCTCTTCAGCGAGCGCAAACTTGGCAACAGGCCGTGCAGAATATTGTTGAAGTTGAGCAGACCAATCACCTTGAGTATGCCTGGTCGCTCTACATCGGGAAACTCGCCCCGCCCCATCTCAAAGCGGATATCGCCGCGTAGGGACTGAAAATCAAAATCAGATAATTCCCCGAGCCACGAAACTGTGGCCAGCAGGTGCCCGTTCTTCCCAGTAACTAATGGATCTATATCCAGCTGCCGGAATAGCTCGGCCATATCCGGTATTTTTAGGCTCCCCTCAAACAGGGTGATCCAACCACCATCATCGTCTAGCCATTGCACCATCTGGGCTCCTGTGCCATCTGCTGCGCTGTTGAGCAGGGTGATGCCATCCTTTTCTCCAAACATGTTATCCACCAGCATTTTGCGCACCCCAGCGTGAACATCAAAACTCCAAGCGCCTAGCTCGTACTTACCCAGGTGAAACGAATCAACCTTTACTGGCACCCACACGGTATCCTCTGTTTCCGGCAGGCGGCTCGCCCGGAATGTGCGCATGGCTGTGGTAGTCACTCTAGTGGCCGCTGACCGATCCTCAAAAAAATTAGGCAGGTAGACATGATCACAGTGGCCGTAGACGGGCTTGTCGCCATAGCGCTGTGAAAACACGGCGCGCGCATAGGAGCTGTCAACACTCAGCGACCAACTGCTATCGGTAGTGCGTAAAACAGCTTTGCCCCCGGGCATCGGTGCGCGAAAAAGCTCGGCTGCGTCGTAGTGCATGGTCACTGTGGCTCGCACGCCTTCAACTGCTATATCTCCTGCCAAATTGTCAAAGATCAACCCCTTGATGATCATGAGATCCCAACCGTGATAATTACCCGTGGCATGGATCTCATTGGCCGCATCGAAAATATCCTCTGGCTTTTCCAGTGCTAGCTCCACTGACAGTTCGCGCAATATGCCAGCAGTGGTGCCTGTGGCAAACCACTCCGGCAACACTGCGTTAAAAGCCACCAGCGGCATATGATCCATCAATTCGACAAAATCCATTTCCTGAATAACAATTTGACCCGCAATTCCTCGTAAGGCTCCCGTGCGCAACAATCTCAGGCGCATACCCTGAGCCTTGACCCGACCTGCGCCCCGCGTCAGCCGGATGTCAGCCGAGGGGATTTCAAGCAATATCTCATCGCCATAGAAGTTGGCAATGAGGGTCGTCTGCAATGACTGGTAGCTCAGCCGTTCACCATAGAGTGTTGGTATCCATATCTCTATCGGCGCGGAATCCAGCTGCATCCAGATAAGACCCGGAATGAAAATCATTTGACCAGACACACCAGAAAATCCTAACAATCCCTTGGCTCGAGGTCTAGCATGAAGATCCTCAAAGTGTATTTCTATTTCCGGCAATACCGGCAACCCTGGTTTGCTAGCATCCAGCGCAAAGCGCAATTTGGTCACGGTGCCGCCAAAATCTAGCTGCTCTGGCCCCGAGATCCCCATAGCTTCGGGTATCCCTGCCGACGACAGCGCCTCGGACAAGCCGTCGAGTTTTACCGTGTGGAGGAGAGCGCTGTACAGGCCTGCACTTGGCGAT
>JABABF010000098.1 GCA_014238345.1 Gammaproteobacteria bacterium | reverse complement strand
TGGCGGCTGAAATCATTGCACACCAAGCCATCGACCAGTTGCCAATCGCCATCAGTGCAATGCACTGGCACCGAGTAGACCAACCCCGGCTCAATATCATAGGCTCCGTCACTGACCACCGCCATGCTGGTCCACTGCTCCGGAGCCGTCCCCAGCATCCAAGTGCGCATGTGTTGTAGCGCTGCATTGGCTGCTGATGCAGCGCTAGAAGAGCCGCGCGCCTCGATCACAGCCGCTCCACGGTGTTGCACAGCAGGGATAAATTGTTCGTGGTACCAGGCACTGTCCACCCGCTCTAGAGCCGGATGGCCATCGACTGTAGCGTGATGTAAATCCGGATACTGGGTGGTCGAGTGGTTACCCCAAATCACAACACCGTCGACCGCAGACACTCCGACACCTGCTTTGGCCGCTAACTGGGCGGTGGCTCGGTTGTGGTCGAGTCGCATCATGGCACTGAAGTTGCGCGGCGACAGACGCGGCGCACAGCGTTGGGTGATCATGGCGTTGGTATTGGCCGGATTGCCAACCACCAACACCCGCACATCCTCTGCGGCATGCTCATTGAGAGCGCGCCCTTGCTCAACAAAAATGCGGGCGTTGGCGGCCAATAAATCACGTCGCTCCATACCCGCACCGCGCGGCTGGGCACCGACCAATAAGACGCTGTTGACATCGCGAAATGCACGCTTGGCATCACTTTCCAATTCAATGGACTGCAACAGGGGAAAAGCGCCGTCCTGCAATTCCATCGCCACGCCTTCCAGCGCTTGCATGGCTTGGGGTATCTCCAATAGGCTCAGGATGATAGGTTGCTGTGACCCCAGCATCTCACCGGCGGCGATACGGAACAACAAGCTGTAACTGATCTGACCAGCGGCTCCGCTGACTGCTATCCGGCACACTGATGCCATAATTGCCCTCCATCGACTGAGGCAATTGCACTACATGAGACACATTATAGCCATGGCTAAGTTGCGCCTATTGCGGGCTTGGGTCTAAAATATGGGCGGCGATGTTCAGTTTCTCCCGGTCCCCTTCGTCTAGCGGCCTA
>JABABF010000097.1 GCA_014238345.1 Gammaproteobacteria bacterium | reverse complement strand
GGTGTAAAAATCAATGTTGAGAACAATGTTGAGAACAAGGACAGCGGTGGCGCAGTAACGGCTGGGTCAGCGAAGGGTGAAGGGAGTGTCAGCGGTGAAAAATTTAGTCGCAAGCGACAGGCGCGACAGGCTGAGCTCGCCGCTCGCCAGACACGCGATGGCCTGCGATGGATCGGCGTGGGATTATTGGTGTTGTCGGGCATTGTGGCCAACTTTTATTTTGATGAATCCAGCTTGCTCTACCGGTTGCTAGGTATGGTGGGCATCGGCATATTGTCGGCACCGTTGGCACTCGGTACGACGAGCGGCCTGGCCTTCAGCCAGCTGTTGCGAGAAGCTCGTATTGAACTGCGTAAGGTGGTGTGGCCGACGCGCTCTGAGGTGGCGCAGACGACGCTCTTAGTGTTGGCATTTGTGTTGTTTGTGGCGCTGATTCTCTGGGGGCTGGATGCGGCTCTCGGCTGGATAGTTTCGCGCTCGGTTGGTGGCTAAGCGGATGATGGCGGCGAAAACGGTAACTCAGCCCACCGTGATAGCGGAGAAGCCTGTAACGGCGAGTGCGCCGGAGGGCTACACTTGGAATTGGTTTGTGGTGCAGGTCTATTCTGGCCATGAGAAGCGAGCCGAGGATTCGTTGCGCGAACACATCGCGACGGCAGAGGTGGCCCTGCAAAATTATTTTGGTGAAATACTCATGCCGGTCGAGGAAGTGGTTGAGATGCGTGGCGGCCAGCAGCGCCGCAGTCAGAGAAAATTTTTTCCGGGCTACCTGCTGGTGCAGATAGCTGTCGCCGACGATGACCCGCAGCTATCGGCAGACCTGTGGCATTTGGTGACCTCTACACCTAAGGTCATTGGTTTTATCGGAGCCGCTCGCGGTCGTGACCGCGATGCTGAGCAACCCAAAGCCACGCCGTTATCTGCAGCGGAGACCGAGCGCTTGATGCAGCGTATTGATCGCGCCAGTGTCGACACTCCCTATCCGAAGACGCTGTTTGAGCCCGGGGAAATGGTGCGGGTTGTCGACGGGCCATTTCACGATTTCAACGGCATGGTGGAGGAAGTCAACTACGAGAAGAGTCGCTTGAAAATATCGGTGACGATTTTTGGGCGATCCACGCCAGTGGATTTGGAATTTGTTCAAGTGGAAAAAGCCTGATGTGTAGCATTCCGGGGAGTTGTAGCGATGGCTAAGCCGCAAAGCAAGCGGCAGCCCACCGCTTTTATCAAGCTGCAAGTGCCTGCTGGGCAGGCCAACCCGAGCCCTCCCGTCGGTCCGGCATTGGGGCAGCACGGTCTGAACATCATGGACTTTTGCAAAGCCTTCAATGCGCGGACGCAGTCGCTGGAGGCTGGCTTGCTGGTGCCTGTTGTCATTTCTGTCTATGCTGATCGCAGCTATGATTTCATCACGCGCCAACCTCCGGTGGGGGTGTTGTTGCGCAAGGCGGCGGGAATTGAAAAGGGCAGTGGCACACCGAATAAAGCCAAGGTGGGCAAGGTGACGCGGGCTCAGCTGGAGGCTATTGCACAACAGAAGATGCCCGACCTCACGGCGGCGGATACCGAGGCCGCTCTGCGTACATTGGCTGGTAGCGCTCGAAGTGCGGGCATTGAGGTTGAGGGGCTGTAATTGATGATTGCCAAAGCATCGCGCCGAGTGCGTGAAAATCGTGAGCAGGTGCCGCCGGGTGGCGCACCATTGCCGTTGCCCGATGCATTGAGTTTGCTGGCCACGGCGCGGGCTCCTGCCTTTGATGAGTCGGTCGATATCGCTATTCGGCTCGGCATCAACACACGTCAAGGCGATCAGCAGGTGCGCGGTGCGACCACCCTGCCGCATGGCTCTGGTCGGCAGACGCGGGTGGCGGTATTTGCCGAGGGCGAGGCGGCGGACGAGGCGAGCACCGAGGGTGCGTTGGCAGTTGGCATGGATGATCT
>JABABF010000096.1 GCA_014238345.1 Gammaproteobacteria bacterium | reverse complement strand
TGGCGGGGTCAGGGGTTCCAGGTGAGATATGTTTCCAGGGCGCGCCGGGATGCGCGGTTCCAGGTGAAACTACCCACAAGGGAGTACCCATTAATAGTTTCAAAACTACCACCTTTGGGGTATTGACAGTGAATGAATACCCGGATATAATGACTGGATAGTCAAGTCATCCTGACTTGACTGCAACAACACGGGAGATTTATTCATGACTGATAGATCATTATTTTCAGCGAATTCACCGTCGGTAGATCAGATCGTGGCCGATGGAGAACGGCTGTACGCCGCCGGATGGTGCAGGAGCAATTACGGCTGGCTCTCGCCGGACAGCTGGGACCCTGTACGCCGGAATCACGATGACCGACACCCCATGTCTCGGGTTGCCGCCATCCGCGAGCTGGAGGCGGCGTGGCAGGAGTAGCCAGCTGACCATCTGATGACCATCACAACTGGCGGCATGCCGCCCAGGAGAACCCAATGACGACTATTCAAGACGCTGCTTCAAAAGTCCGCAACCTGTTCACGCGCGCAAGCGAGCTCCAGTGCCTGCTGACGCACCACCTGACTTGCTCCAAACGCGACCATAGCCTCCGGCAGCTCGGAGAGTGGGTGGCGCTCGTCCGGCACCACGCCTCGAATGAGGGCGGCGCGCGAGTCGCGGTGGCCATGGACGCGGCACTGCGCAGACTGGATACCTCGAAGATGCACTATGGCACGTTGCTCGATGAGATCCTGGTGATCGCCAGCGGGTCTCCAGAGCAGGGGCACCACATCTGGGCGATCGCTACCGACCTTGCATGGCTCCAGGGTGTTGCGCATGTCAGTGAGGCTGAGGCCCATGTGCCGGCCGGCTGTAAGGTAGTGACACCCTGGCCCCTCGTCGGCTCATACATCATCACCGAAAATGAGGACGGGACGACTGAGATTGCCCAGACCTGGCCCACGAAGCCGGACGAAGGGTGGGACTTTGCTCAAGCGAATCAGAGCGTGGTTATGCCTGCCCCCGACACGACCCCCATGCTGACCGAAGAAGAGAATGACCGGTTGCAGCAGCGGCTTGCCGCACGGAGAGCCCAATGAGCGCCTCTGACGTAGCACGGAAGCTGCTTCAATGAGGCCGGGGCTAGATAGCCCCGGAAGACCTTAGCAAGCTGTCCACAGATGAAAGGCGGCTGTACACGCTTCAATGAGGCCGGGGCTAGATAGCCCCGGAAGACGTAAAGCGCGGGCGCTTGCGGATAAATCCAAG
>JABABF010000095.1 GCA_014238345.1 Gammaproteobacteria bacterium | reverse complement strand
GCCGGATCATCAAGGACTATAGCTTGGCCGCCCCATGATAGATCTAAGTCCAGATTGCCATTGGCATCTAAATACTGCACTTCTAGTAGGCCGAATCCCTCACCCGCCACCAGACTGTCCACTGTCAGGTCAAGTGATGATGTCGGAATGAACGAAGCCACAATGTGATCCGCCCAGACCTCTATATCCACCACAGCAGAGCCGCTGAGAGCGCCCACCACCACGCTCAACGTCGACGAAGCATGATCCACTGCCTGCTCAATAGTTACGCTCAACTCAGTGGGCGATTGCACCGCAGCAGATAACGCCACGCCCGTCCCAGAGACTTGGCTGGCTGCACTCAGCCCGATGTCCACATCAACATTGCCGTAGTCATCTACCGCTTCCACTGTGAGTGCAAATGCTTTACCCGCCAGCACCACCACGCTGGCGCTACTGAACTGATGCGAGAGCCCCGCCGCGCTCTGACTTCCCGCTAGGTGATACCCCTGACCGCCGCTGGATGAAAGGCTCAGTGCCAATTGCGTAGCCCTGACCTCCACCGTCATTGCGGCAGTAGAAACGAGTGTTCCTCCTCCGAATTTGCTTTTCAGCTCTCCCTCCACCCGCAAGGTCGCTGACCCTTGGGGGGCAGTACGCAATACATGCTCAAAGCTCTGCTGGGCAGACTGCAAAACCCCCGTAGAAAGATCGGTCACACCATCAGAAATAATGCGGCCATCCGGCAACACTGTGGTGACAGTAAAGGTGCTAAAAAAGGAACCATCTGCACTTGGCGCAGAAATCACGTTGTCCTCGTTATCCCGCACAGTATATGACAGCCCAATGGTGGTGATGCCCGGCTCAATGTCAATGCTCGTAGACAAGCTGATCTCCAGTGAGGTTGCCGTAGGAGTGGTCTGCGCCACCGCTACCGCTGGCGCCAGAGAAAAAATCACCATAGGTATCATGGCCGCCAATGCCGCGGCCACTGTTGTAGCAAAGCGCCGCCCAGCAGAACGGCTATTGCGCAACAAAACATGTCGGCCATCAATGCCACCAATGCCACTGCTCGCTACTGTGGGGATTGCGGACTGTCTCGCTCGCTGTCTGGTATCGGCGCTTTGCCCGCCCAACACCATGCCCATTCTATTCATCTTCATTATTGCGTTCTCCCAAACGTGGCGTAACAAGAAATGTCTGCCACACCCTCGACTATCCAAGTGCATTCCGGTACCCATCACTCGACCACCTCCGCTATCAACTCCTCGATTTTGCTGATCACCGCCGATGCCACTGCGGCACTCACTCGGTAGGTGATTCGTAGGTAGTAGCTACCATATTTCGCGCGCTGGCCT
This sequence comes from Gammaproteobacteria bacterium, assembly GCA_014238345.1. Lineage (GTDB taxonomy): Bacteria > Pseudomonadota > Gammaproteobacteria > JABABF01 > JABABF01 > JABABF01. Next base: position 1,507 of record JABABF010000095.1, on the reverse strand, counting down.
TCAGAAATCCCGAGATAAGTCGTCATGTAGGCACCGTCAACTTCATCCACCACACCATCTTCATTGACATCAAGCAGGTCAGGATTGCGTTCAATTTCAAGGCGCACAGCAGCGATGATGTCCTCGGCATCTTCAATCGTCAGGTTGTCATAGCCCACTATCACTTGGCCTGGGTCGTTGTCCAAAGTGTCATCGGACAACGACAGCACGCGCGCAATCAACAGTGCATCGCTGACGCTGAGCCCCTCTCCCTCACCGTCCAAATTGAGGTCAATAGACGGTTGAGCCAGCGGCATCAACACTCCGATGAACCCAGCGTAGTCAATTGTAAGCACGGTACTGGTGTCCACCATAGAGATAACCACCCCCTCGGGCAACTGTAGCGTGAAGTGTACTGAGCTAGTTACGGGCAATGGAGCCGGCTCAGCACTCAGCGTGAATAGCCCGTCAATGGTCACCGAACCGCTAGTCACGAGTAGCGCTTCTGTAGAGATGCTGATCACAGCGACTGGCGCTGGAAAGTCCGCGCGGAACACTCGCACACCACTGCTATCAGTTACTACTGGCAACAGATCTCTATCCAAGCTACCAGCAGCATTTAGCGGCATGAAGTCCACCGCATAGGGCACCCCAGCACGAATGCCGGCTGAACCACTGAGTAACAGACGATCCGCCACCACATCTAACACAAAAGAGCGACTGCCAGCAAGCGCATAGCCGCTGTCAGATAGTGATTCAATCTGCAAGACTTGGCGATCTTGACCAGCTTGCACCAAAATCTCAAAGCTACCACCGCTACCAGCAGTAACATAGCCGCCCGCCGCTGCGTTGATCGACTGATCTGTAGTCGACAACCCAACAATACGCAACTGACGTGCATCCAAGCCAGCGATCAACGAACTATCGACATTGCCAAAACGATCTACTGGTTGCCGTATACCGTTCAGTGACTGCCCAGCCGTTACCACTGCTGGCAGTTGTAGACCAATGCGGTCGGCAACGACATCTGCCAGCATATTGATGACCCCAGTGATGCCGCCATCCACCACTTGCAGGCTCACTGTGGCCTGATCTGTCGTGATCTGGAGGGTCACACGCAACCCATGATCATAGCGGACGCTGTAACCCACACCCGCAGTCAGCGGGGACAATGATGCCGCTGGCGAGATGAAATAACTGGTATCAATATCTTGATTGCCGTAATCATCCTGCAACAGTGCTGTAATCAAGAACTCTTCACCCACGACCACCGAGCTGCTACTGATCAATCCGAGCCGGGTCGGCACCACATCCGCCGTCAGGAAGAGACTGGAACTCGCTAGCTCATAGGCAGAGCGCGTGGTATCCACATAACGGAACTCCAGCACCGCACGATCGCTTGCACGCGTCCCCAGTAATAATGTGCGTATGCCATCCACCAAACTGAGATCAATCTCACCGCCGCTGATCCCCAATTCTTCAATCCGCCCGGAAACCGGTGGACTCGGGTAGTCTGTATCCACATTGC
>JABABF010000094.1 GCA_014238345.1 Gammaproteobacteria bacterium | reverse complement strand
CGGTGACGGACTTGGCGAGGTTGCGAGGCTTATCCACATCCGTGCCCTTGATTAAAGCCACATGGTAGGCCAACAACTGATGCGGCACAGCATGCAGTAGCGGCCCCAGATGCGCCGCCACTTCGGGCAGACGCAACACATCCGACATGTAGTCGGGTAGGCGCAGGCTCGCGTCGGCAAATAGCACAAGCCGACCGCCGCGGGCGCGCACCTCTTCTAAGTTCGACATGGTCTTGCCGAACAGCGCGTCATCGCTCAGCGAGGCCACCACTGGTACGCCAGCGTCCACTAAGGCCAGCGGGCCGTGCTTCAGCTCGCCAGCGGCAAAGGCCTCGGCGTGGATGTAGGAGATTTCCTTGAGCTTCAAGGCTCCTTCCATCGCCAAGGGATAGTTGATGCCGCGGCCGATGAACAGCGCATGCTCTTTGTCGTGGAACAGCTCGGCCAAATCGCGCACCTTGTCGTTCAACGCCAAGACTCGCTCCATCGCCTCTGGCAGGGCGCGCAAGGCATCAACACAGGTGGCCTCGCCGGGAAAGCTGGCCGCCTCGCTGTGGCGACCGAACAGCGTCATTAGCAGGAAAAATGCTGCCAGCTGGGCGGTGAAGGCCTTGGTCGAAGCCACGCCCACCTCAACCCCCGCACGCAACAGCAACACGGATTCGCTGTCGCGCACCAAGCTGCTGTGCGAAACGTTGCAGATCGCCAAGCGGCAGAGATAGTCTCGTGCGGTGGCCGCACGCGAGGCCGCCAAGATGTCCGCTGTCTCACCGGATTGGGAGACCACCACCAGCACTGTGCCGGGCTCGACTACCGGCAGATGGTAACGGTACTCGCTAGCGATAAAGACACGGCAGGCTCGTCCCAGCAGCTGTTCAAACCAATAAGAGGCGATGCAAGCGGCATGGTGGCTGGTGCCGCAGGCAACGATGTGCACGGCGTGTGCCTGCGGTAGCCAGAGCTCGGCACCCTCGCCCAATACCGCCGCCATATCGACTCTGCCATCGGCCAAGCACCCCTTCAACAGTTGGCGCAAAGCGGTGGGCTGCTCGAATATCTCCTTCTCCATATAGCAGCTGTACTCACCGTATTCACCAACCGTTTCCAACGATCTCGCCAGCGGCTGCTCGGCGCGTTCGACTTTGCTGCCGTCAGCCGCCGTGTGCAGGGTATAGCCGTCGACGCGCAACTCGGCGATCTCGCCGTCCTCAAGAAATAGCCCGCTCTGCACTTGACCGCTGATCGCCAAGGGATCCGAAGACAGGAAGCACCCGGCCTCGCCGCAACCAATCACCAGCGGGCTACCTTGACGGGCGGCCACAATGCACTCGGGGTGGGCGACACTGAGTACAGCGATGGCAGAGGAGCCCTCAAGACGAGTGATCGCCGCACTCACCGCCAGCCTTAGTGAGGGCGCACCGCGCACCAGCTCGGCGCGAACTAAGTGGGCGATCAATTCGGAGTCGGTATCCGAACTAAAGTGGCAACCAGTAGCTGCCAGCTCGGCACGTAGGTCGGCATGATTCTCGACGATACCGTTGTGTACCAGCGCCAATTCTCGGCCGATGCAATGCGGGTGTGCGTTGCTGTCATCTGGCTGGCCGTGCGTGGCCCAGCGCGTGTGGGCTATGCCTATCTGTCCCGGCAGTGGTGCCTGCTCACACGCGCTCGCAAGGCGCTCAACCCGACCCGCGTGCTTGTGGCAATGCAGCTGGCCAGCGCTCAGCGTAGCGGCTCCCGCCGAATCGTAACCACGATATTCCAATAGGCGCAATCCCGTCAGCAACACTCCCTCGACCGGACTCTGGGACACGGCACCGATAATGCCACACATCGCCTCAGCGCTCTGCCTCAGCCTGGTTTTGCCGCTTGCGCCGCGTTGCCCAATCCGCCACATTGCGCTGGCGGCCGCGCCCCACGCCCAAGTTGTCCTCGGGTACATCCGTGGTGATGACCGAGCCCGCCCCAATGACGGCACCGTCACCCACCTGCACTGGTGCCACCAAGGCGCTGTTAGAGCCGATGAAGGCGCGGTCGCCGATCCAGGTCGGATGCTTGTCCTGACCGTCATAATTGCAGGTAATCACGCCAGCACCTATATTCGCACGCTCGCCCACCTGTGCATCGCCGACATAGCTCAGATGGTTGACTTTACTACCTGCACCCAGCGTGGATTTCTTGATCTCAACAAAATTACCCACCTGCACCCCGATACCCAGCGAAGAGCCAGGGCGCAGTCGGGCATAAGGGCCTACAGTGGAGCCAGCGGCCACCTCGGCACCCTCAAGCAACGAGCCGACACGTATCACGCAGTCGTCGCCGACACATACATCGCGCAACACACAGTTGGGTTCGATGTACACCCGATCGCCGAGCTCTACCACCCCCTCCAACACCACATTGATGTCAATAAACACATCGCGCCCGACGCTTAACTCGCCACGCAGGTCAAAGCGCGCCGGATCCGCCAAACCGAGGCCTTCGCGCATCAGGGCATCGGCCTGGCGACGCTGGCAGTGGCGCTCCAACAGCGCCAGCTGAGCGCGGTCGTTGACCCCCAATACCTCCACCGCAAGTGGCGCGGTGCAGGCCTGCACCGCATAGCCCGCCGACCGCGCCAGAGGCAATAAATCGGGAAGATATTTCTCCCCCTGTGCATTGTTATCATCCAAGGCAGCCAGCCAATCCGCCAACGGCGGAGCGGGCAGGGCAAAAGCGCCCGTGTGAATCTCGCCGAGGGTGCGCTGCTCAGCATCGGCATCGCTATCCTCAACGATGGCCTCCACCATGCCGTCAGCGTTGCGGATAATGCGCCCATAGCCTGCCGGGTCTTGCGGAATAGCAGATAGCAGTGCCACGGTGCTCCCTTCCCCGGCCACCCGTAGCATCTCGGCCAGCGTCTCGTGCCGCACCAGCGGCACATCTCCACACAGCACTAATACGGTGCCGCCCGTCTGCGCACCGACCAGCCCTGGTGCCGCACACGCCAGCGCATCGCCCGTTCCCTGAGGGCTGGATTGCTCTACCCAGCATGGCTCAAGGGTGCCAAAGTCCAGTGCTGCCTCCAATGCGCCGCGAGCGCCGGGGGCAGCCACCAAATGCAGTCTGGCTTTTGGCAACAGCGACACCGTATCCAGTAAGTGCTGTAGCAACGGTTTCCCAGCCAAGGTCTGTAGCAATTTTCCGCGCCCCGACCGCATGCGCCGCGCCTGACCGGCGGCGAGAATCACTATGTCTGATAGCACCGTAGCTAAGCACCTAAACACTAACCAAAAGAGCCTTATTCTAACGCCTCACAACCCTTCATTGGCGTAGCGGAATAACGCTACACCAAAAACACCACTTAGGCTTTTATCCCCGCCCCCCATGGCAACACTCAGCCACGACTTTAATAAAGCACAGCCACTGCTCTGCTCTATAATTGACCGTTACAATGTATTCTTGAACCGTAAAATACAAAATCGCCCTCTTTGCTTCGCTTTCGACTTTAGACATGATTCCTGATCATTGCGGCCAAGGGTGTGCGCCCGCTCCCAACAGGCGGGGCGACTGATGACGGCGACTGAAGACTGCGACATCTTGGTCGGCATTCCCACCGTGCGCCGACCCTCCTTCCCAGGAGAGCCGTTATTGCATCAAGTCGTGCGTAGCCTGCTCAACAAGCCTCGACCCAAGGGACTGCGGCTGGAAATCTTGGTCTATAACTTAGATCGCGAGCCCGAGCAGCATGAAGCGGCACAACAACTGCCCGCACTGGTGCGCGAGCTGGGCGGCGAGGGTCTGGTGCGAATCGAAGTGCCCGCCAACCGACACTCGGTGCGGCCCTACGAAGTCAAAGAAGCGGGCGACCCGAACATCCCTCGGCATCCTCGGGCAGATCATCCTTGGCAACGCTGGCAGAGGCAGCTAACCTGTGATCGCATCCTGTTGCTAGAGCGGATGGCTGAACGGAGCGCCTGGGGCTATCTGATGCTCGAAGACGACTGTGCGCTCTGCCACGCAGCAGGCTGGCAACGCTTGGCGAGCGCTGCGCCTGAGTGGCTGAGGCGTTGCAATGGTGTACTTCGTCTCAGGAGCTACAGCCATTTTCCGCGTATTGCCGCCCTGTGCGCCCCTAAATCCGGAGCCACTTCCATCCTGTTTGATGCTGATAAATTCCGTGATTATTTAGGGCAGCTCCACCACAGCATGCTCCACCGTCAGGGCACGCAACCGATTGACATATTACTTGATCAACGGCGCCCAGACATTGATAAGCACCGCCTGTATTTATTCCGCCATATCGGCGGCCAGAACTCGACCAATCTCATGCGGGCGCACAACCGCCACACCTCCCTCCTCAAGGAGGACTGGGACATGTGCAAAAGTGTTGCCGTATACCTGTTGGCTCGGACGGCACCAAAAACGATGGGGCCACTGATAAATCGCTGGAGAAAACGGCTGTAACGACTCTCGCTCCCTTGGCGTCCCAATGGGGGGTTAACAAACCGGAAGAATCGGCGAGATGCTCTAATCTAACTTAGCGCTCTCGCAGACGGCGCAGAGCACGCAGCTGTGCTGTAGCCGCCGCCAAGCGCGCTGCGGCTTGACGGTAATCCAGCTCCGACGAGGAGCGCTCCGCCATATCGCGCTCGGCAGCTTGGCGCGCTGCCTCAGCGGCATCATTGTCTATCTCAGCAGCGCGCTGAACCGTATCGGCCAAAATGGTCACACGCCACGGTTGCACTTCGAGGAAGCCGCCAGAAACATAGTACAGACAGGGCTCACCTTCCACAGGTCGCAGCTCGACTGGCCCCGGTCGTAGCGCCGTCAGCAGTGGTGCATGACCTGGGGCGATGCCCAGCTCACCTTGTTCTCCTGTAGCAACCAGAAAACTAGCCTCGCCCGAGAAAATCTCCTCCTCAGCGCTGACGATATCGCAGCAGAAGCTGGTCTGGCTCATGCGGCGGCTTGGGATTTTGTGGCCGCGGCGGCCAATTCCTCAGCACGCTGCACAGCTTCCTCAATATTGCCGACCATGTAAAACGCCTGCTCGGGCAAGTGGTCGTAATCGCCGTCGAGAATGCCCTTAAAGCCCGCGATGATCTCGTTCAACGGCACATATTTACCTGCACTGCCCGTGAATATCTCGGCGACAAAGAAGGGCTGTGAGAGGAAGCGCTGGATCTTGCGCGCCCGGGATACGGTCTGTTTATCTTCCTCCGACAGCTCGTCCATCCCCAAAATGGCGATGATGTCTTTGAGCTCTTTGTTGCGCTGCAACACTGACTGCACCCCGCGCGCCACCTGATAGTGCTCTTGCCCAATCACTTGGGGGTCGAGTAGACGCGAAGTAGAATCCAGTGGGTCCACTGCTGGATAGATGCCCAGCTCGGCGATTTGGCGCGACAGCACTAAGGTCGCGTCTAAGTGGGCAAAAGTGGTGGCTGGCGAGGGATCCGTCAAATCGTCTGCTGGCACATAAACCGCCTGGAAAGAGGTGATCGACCCGGTGCGGGTCGAAGTGATGCGCTCCTGAAGTGCCCCCATCTCATCGGCTAGTGTCGGCTGGTAACCCACCGCTGAGGGCATCCGCCCAAGTAGCGCCGACACCTCTGTGCCAGCCAGCGTGTAGCGATAAATATTGTCGATGAACATCAGCACATCGCGTCCAGCATCGCGAAAGTGTTCAGCAATGCTAAGCCCTGTCAGGGCGACGCGGAGCCGATTGCCAGGCGGCTCGTTCATCTGGCCGTAGACCAGCGCCACTTTGTCCAACACCTTGGATTCGAGCATTTCGTGGTAGAAGTCGTTGCCTTCCCGAGTACGTTCACCGACACCGGCGAATACCGACACACCGGCATGCTCAATAGCAATGTTACGGATCAGCTCCATCAGTGTGACGGTCTTGCCGACACCCGCACCACCGAATAGCCCGATCTTGCCTCCCTTGGCGATCGGCATGATCAGATCAATGACCTTGATCCCCGTCTCCAGCAACTCAATAGCTGGCGACTGATCCTCATAACTGGGGGGCGGGCGGTGAATCGGGCTGCGCTCCTCGGTCTCCACTGGCCCTTTCTCGTCGATCGGCTCGCCCAGCACATCCATGATGCGCCCCAGCGTCGCCTCGCCGACCGGAACCGACAGTGGTTGCCCGGTATTGCTTACTTTCAGGCCGCGGCACAAACCCTCAGAAGTGCCCAGAGCAATGGTGCGCACCACACCGTCACCGAGCTGCTGCTGCACCTCCAGCACGAGACCTTTGCCACTGGTGGCGGCATCGTCGCCGACCGACGACGACGGCAGCTCCACGGACAACGCATCGTAGATGCGAGGCACGGCATCGCGCGGAAACTCCACGTCGATAACTGCGCCAATAATTTGGACGATCTCACCATGTGCCGAATGTGCGTCTTGCGCTGGGTCGTCTGCCATGTTCTGTACTCCTCTCTGACCGAGCCGCTCAGCGACCAGTCCTGTGCTGACGGTCGCCAGCGGTGTGTCGTTTCAGGTAAATTGTGGTGGCGCCGTCAGCGCTACCCACCTGCGGCTTAATGCCGCGTACCCATGCGTGCAATTCGTTCTTCAGATAGCTGCGCACAGCGGGTCGTAGCACCGCAAAGCCGTCGGCAGTATGTGCGCCACGCCCATGTACAACCTCTAGCTGGTGGTGTCCCGCCGCCGCCCCTGAGAGAACAAAGTCACGCAGGCGCCGCAAGGCCTCAGCGCGACTGTCGCCGTGCAAATCCAAGGGCTCGGGTGGCGCTGTCGGCACTCGGGACACCTGGGTTGACTGTGGCGGAAGGTAATCGCGCCACAAGTCGGCAAAACCTGGTGCCAACGACTCTGGTTGCCGCCGCGCTTTGCCGCCGCTCATAGCCGCTCTACCTTGGTTGTATCAACCAACAACGCCCCGCCAAAACCGCTGAGGCGGGCATCAAATTCGATCCGCAGCTTGGCGGTTAACGGCCCCAGCGAAGTCGGGAACTCTATCTTTAAATCAACATAGGCGACACAACTGCGTACGCCTTCGCGCCAATCCAGCGCCGTTTCGCCAATTTCTTCAATCGTATAGCTCGCATACTTTGTTAGAGAGCCATATTTCTTCCGCCCTTGTTCAAATAATTCGTCTTCTACTAAATCAATGTTCTGCTGATCATCACAGCGCGGTGGCAACCACAGGCCGCAACTGCTCAATAACACGAGGAGCGGGGCGAGCACCGCTACTATAGCGGCGCGTGGCAACCGACTCGACACCCCAACGCTACGACCAGACCCCTCCCTCATTGCAATTTCGACCACACATGGTGGCGTCTCTCATCCGTCAATTGACTAGTGTAGCGCAACTCATGCGGCCCTTGCTCCAGTAGCACACGCAACGCAGAGCTGCCGCCGAGTGCGCTGAGCGCAAGACCCAGCACTTCGAGGCCAGCCGCTGTCTCAAGATGTCCCCGCAGTTGCACCTCGGTCGCGCACTGCCACGCGCCAGTTTGAAAATCTCGCCGCAGGGTACGCACTGCATCAAAGCTGATCTCCAATCCCTCCAATGCCCCGCTGCCGGGCAATGTGCGCAGCTGCCGCTCCACGCTCTGACGCAATAGTTCCATCGTGACGGCGTTAGAGCAGTCCGGAGCCATCTTGGCGCAACCTACTGCCGCCATCAGCAACAGCCCCGCTACAGTTGCGGCAAGCCTGCCACGCACGACACCATGCTCATACTGCGGCTGCACCACCGATGATCTCCGCCAACTCTTGGGTGATCGCCGCTTGGCGCGCCTTGTTGTAGCTCAGCTGCAAGTCGTCGATCAGCTCCCCAGCATTTTCGGTGGCACTCTTCATCGCCACCATTCGCGCCGCCTGCTCACAGGCACCGTTTTCGACCACCGCCTGATACAGCTGCGACTCAACATGTCGGGTGAGTAACGACACCAGCAATGCCGAGGCATCGTCTGGCTCGTACAGATAGTCCCAGCGCGCCGCGCGGCGCTCAGGAAAATCCTCGCCCGCCTCTAGGGGCAGCAACTGGCGGATGCGCGGTTGCTGCTGCACGGTGTTGACAAAGTTGTTGGACACCAGGAAGAGCCGATCCAGCCGCCCGGCGGCAAACTCGTCCAGCACGACCTTGACCGCCCCCACCAACTCTGCCACCTGCGGCTGCTCGCTCAGGCCGCTCACACTCGCCATGACATCGCCACCAATGCTGTTAAAAAAAGAGCTGCCACGGGCACCGATCAGAGCCAGACGCACCTCCACGCCGCGCTCTGACCAAGTCTGCATATCGGCGACCGCCGCCTTGAACAGATTGATATTGAGACCCCCACATAGACCGCGCTCTGTAGAAACCACCAAATAGGCAACGCTACGTGGCTCGCGCTGCTCCATGTACGGATGGTTAAACTCCAGCCCACCGCCAGCAATGTGGCCGATCACATCCCACAAATGCTCTGCGTAGGGACGCCCGCGACTCATCCGCTCTTGGGCGCGGCGCATCTTGCTCGCAGCCACCATCTCCATTGCCCGCGTGATCTTGCGTGTACTGGAAATACTGGTGATCTGGTCGCGGATCTCCCGACCTACTGCCACAGCAAGCCCCTAGCCACTCCAAGTCTTGGCAAATGCGTCAAGCGCGGCGCGGAAGACCTGCTCAATCTCATCGTCCCAGCTGCCTGATGCATCAATGCGCTCCATGAGCTCGGCGTGCTCGCGACGCATGTAGGCCAGTAGCGATGTCTCGTAATCGCGGATGCGCGGCACGGACACTTCCCTTAGGTAGCCCTCATTGGCGGCAAATAGGTTGATCCCCATCTCGGCAACCGACAGCGGCGCGTACTGCGGCTGCTTCATCAGCTCGGTGATGCGCTGGCCGTGCTCCAGCTGGGCACGAGTGGCCTCATCGAGGTCGGAGGCAAATTGCGAAAAGGCCTCCAGCTCGCGGTACTGCGCCAGTGCCAAGCGTACGCCACCGCCCAGCTTCTTGATGATCGGGGTCTGCGCTGCACCGCCGACGCGCGACACTGACAGGCCAGCATTCATCGCCGGGCGCACGCCAGCGTTAAATAAACTGGTCTCAAGGAAAATCTGCCCGTCGGTGATCGAGATAACATTGGTCGGCACAAAGGCCGAAACATCCCCCGCCTGAGTCTCAATGATCGGCAACGCCGTCAGCGACCCCGTGCGACCCTTGACTTAGCCCCCAGTGGCTCGCTCCACATAATCTGCATTGACGCGGGCGGCGCGCTCCAACAGACGCGAATGTAAGTAGAAAACATCGCCCGGATAGGCCTCTCGACCAGGCGGGCGGCGCAGTAGCAACGAGATCTGTCGATAAGCCCAAGCCTGTTTGCTCAAATCGTCGTAGATTATGAGTGCATCTTCGCCTCGATCGCGGTAATATTCTCCCATCGCGCAACCGGCAAAGGGCGCGAGGTACTGCATAGAGGCTGGTGCAGCAGCGGGCGCCGCAACAATAATGGTATGACCCAACGCACCTGATTCCTCCAGTTTGCGCACCACTGCGGCGATAGAGGATTGCTTTTGGCCGATGGCCACATAGACACACTTCAAGTCGCCACCTTTCTGGTTGATGATGGTGTCCACCGCCACCGCCGTTTTACCAATTTGGCGATCACCGATGATCAGCTCGCGCTGACCGCGCCCGATCGGCACCATCGCATCGATCGCCTTGAGGCCGGTCTGCACTGGTTGACTAACGGACTGGCGCGTGATCACCCCCGGCGCCACCCGCTCCACCGGCGCGAAGGATGTCTCGCCCAGCGACCCACGGCCATCTATCGGCTGCCCTAGAGCATCCACCACCCGACCCTCCAACGCTGGCCCGACCGGCACTTCGAGAATGCGTCCAGTACAGCGGCAGCTTTGACCCTCACTCAGTTGCAGATAATCGCCGAGTACCACCGCACCGACCGAGTCCCGCTCCAAGTTCAGTGCAATGCCAAAGCGCCCGCCTTCAAATTCAATCATCTCGCCGTAGAGCACACCGCGCAGACCGTGAATGCGCACGATGCCATCCATCACGCTAACGATGACACCCTCTTCGCGCTCTTCGTCACCAATTTCCAAGCGCTCAATGCGCTGGCGGATGAGGTCGCTAATCTCAGACGGGTTCAGGGTCTGTTGCATGGAGGTCTCCAAGGCATCACGGGGAATTCTGTCTCAATTGGTGAATCGATCGATCAGGAGGCACGTAGCGTTGTGGCCAAAGTGGCGAGGCGCCCGCGCAATGAGCCGTCGATCACCTGATCGCCAACTCGCAACAGTGCGCCGCCCAACAGCGCCGGATCCTCGGCGATACTGAACTGCACTTCGCCTTTGAAGCGCTCCCCAAGCCGTGCGCGCAAGGGCTCGGTCGAGGCCTCGTCTAAGGCGCGAGCACTGTGCAGCTCCACCGTCACTTCGCCGAGCTGCGTCGCGCGCAGCTGTAGAAAAGCGCTATTGATGGACGGTAGCAGCGCCAAACGACCATTGTCGGCCAACAAGCGCACAAAATTGCGCTGCGGGTCGTCCAGCATATCATCCAACAAGCCGCTGAGACGTTCAGCTTTATCGGCGGCGGTCAGCTTGGGGGCGGCGACAAGCGCAGCCACGCGCGGCTCTTGCACCACCGATGCCAGCGCACCCAAAGCCTCCCGCCAATGATCCACAGCATCGTGTGCCTCTGCGAAATCAAAGGTGGCGCGGGCATAAGGGCGCGCCAAAGTACTCTGCTCTGCGTCCATCACTTACCCCGTATTAGAGACGCCGCCCCAGCGCCTCGACCAAATCGCGGTGGGCATCAGCATCCACCTCCCGCTCCAACACCCGCGAGGCTCCGTTGATGACTAGCTCGGCGAGGTCGCGGCGCAAAGTATCACGCGCCTTGACCTGCTGACTCTCTATCTCCGCCTCGGCCGACCGCAGACGGCGCTTGCCCTCGGCATCTGCCTCACTGCGTGCCGTATCCAGCATACTGGCCGCTTGGCGATTGGCCTGCTCGACGATGTCGCGCGATTGACTGCGCGCCTGCGCCAACAGCTCCCCGACTTCTCGCTCAGCGCGCTGGTGGCTCTCGCGCCCCTCCTCAGCCGCAGCCAAACCCTCTGCGATGCGTTGCTGGCGCTCGCTCAGGGCGGCAGTCAGCGGCGGCCAAACATAACGCATACAAAACCAGACAAACATTGCGAAGGCAATCGATTGCCCTAGCAATGTCAAGTTAAATTGCACGCTGGCTAACCCCGCTTAAATCTGCATTGTGAGCGTATGCGCCACCCGCGTGGCTCATATCGCAAAGATGAGATATAGCGCTATCGCCAAGGCAATGATCGGCACGGCATCGACCAAACCCATGACGATGAAGAACTGGGTGCGCAACATCGGGATCAATTCTGGTTGACGCGCCGCGCCCTCCAAGAATTTACTCCCCAAAATGCCGACGCCGACCCCGGCACCAATGGCTCCGAGGCCCATCAGGATACCCCCGGCAAGATATACAATTGCTTGCGCTTCTGTCACAACTATCTCCTTTTCGCTGCAGTGTTGATGTGTTGCAATGTTGCGGCTCGGTAGCGGCTCTGACTCGCCCCCGGCTCAGTGTCCCGTATCATGTGCCTGCCCCAAATAAACAATGGTCAGAATCATGAAAATAAACGCCTGCAACACCACGATCAAAATATGGAAAATCGCCCAAGGCAACGACAACAACCACTGCGCCCAAAACGGAATCAGAGCGGCGATCAATATGAACACCATCTCGCCAGCGTAAAGATTCCCAAACAACCGCAACGCCAAAGATACCGGCTTGGCCACCAAGTTGATACCCTCCAAGAACAAATTGACGGGCATCAGCCATGGTGGAAACGGGTGAAAAGCCAACTCGCGCAGGAAGCCACCCAGCCCCTTGATACGCACACTATAAAACAAAATCAATGCAAAGACCGACAGCGACAAGCCGAAGGTGGCGTTGACATCGGTGGTGGGCACCACTTTTAGGTAATGAATCCCAAATAATCCCGCCACGCCCGGCAACCAGTCGATTGGCACTAGATCCATCAAATTCATCAACAACACCCAGCAGAATATGGTCAGCGCCAGCGGTGCAACCAGCGGGTGTCCTTGTTCACCAAAGGCTCCGCGCACATTCTCTTCGACAAATTCGACGGTCATCTCCACTAAGTTCTGCAAGCCGCCCGGCACACCCGCCGTCGCTACGATGGCTACGCGCCGGAACAGCCACAAAAACAGCCCACCAAGTAGCAGGGAGATGCCCAGCGTGTCTAAGTGCAGGCTCCAAAAACCCATGTCGCGCGCCTCTTCGGAGCTGTGAGCCAGCGTCCACGATGCCTGCGACAATACACTGCCGTCGGCGCGCTCATAGCCCGCTGGCAACTCGCCAAAGCACAAGTTCTGTAAGTGGTGGCGAATATAATCGCCGACCATTGCCTCTCCTGACATGCTCCTTGAATCTCCCGCACTATTTCAGTGGTGCAGCCAAGGCGACGCAGGCTATCGATCCAAACAGCGCTGCTACCAACGCCGCAAATAACGGCCAAGGTGCCAGTGGCTCAATACTAAATGCTATCGTAGCCACTGCAATGGTAAACAACCATTTGCCCACCTCAATGCGATAGACCCCCAGCGCGCTACCCAGGGGCGCTGGACGCAACCAACGCCAAGCAGCCCACCACTGCGGCAACAAGCCGATGGCCGCCCCCAGCACAACCGAATAGCCCAGCACGGAATCGTGCCACGCCAGCAAAACCCCGGTGCCAACAGCCGCTCCGGCCAAGACTGCTAGGCGATGATGCACCGTGTGCTGCTGGGGGTCGCTCATCACCAAGTCTCCGCCCCACCGTCGTCCGGCTCCTCGGCCAGACCCATGCGGCGCAACACTTCCTGCAAATGTGCAACATCGTGATAGCGCACTTCTATATGGCCGCCTTCCTTGTCACCGTCAACTGGACGCAGCTGTGTCAACGTGCCCAAATGTACCGCAAGGCGCTCTTCGAGGCGACGGGCATCTGGATCCAAGCGACTGCGGGGCTCGGGGTCATCTCCCAACGGCGGCATGACCGTCGGTGCGGGAGCTGGCAATGGCTCAGTGGCAGAGCTAGGCAACGATATTGACCCCGACACAACAGATGCCACAGGAGATGCCTCAGGAGGGATGTCCGGCTCAACGGGAGCATCGTCGTTCTCTGTCACAGCCTCCTCTGACGATGGTTCCGCCGTTGCGGGGACGCTGGGCTCTGGCACTGGCAGCACACCCAGCGGCTCACCCTCGCGCACACGCCGTACTATGGCCTCGGTCTCGCGCACTGTAAGTGAATGCTGGGTGATGTGATCGGCTAATTTGATCTGCAGCTCCTCGTCATCAATACCCAGTAGCGCGCGGGCATGTCCCATATCAATCTTTTGCTGTGCCAGCGCCACATGTAACGGCTCCGGCAACTTCAATAAGCGCAAAAGATTGCTGACCGTGCTACGCGACTTGCCGAGCAGGTCGGCCACTTCTTCGTGAGATAGCTCGAAATCGATCGACAGTCGTTGCAAACTCTTCGCCGTGTCAATCGTCTGCAGATCTTCGCGCTGCAGGTTTTCCACCAGCGCCATCAGCGCGGCCTCTTGGTCGCCGACGAAACATATCTTAACGGGAATCGTATCCATGCCGACCAGCCGACACGCACGCCAACGGCGCTCGCCCGCCACTATCTCATAGCGTCCGGCCTCGGTGGCCGACGGACGCACCAACACGGGCTGTAACAAACCATGTTCGCGAATAGAAGCCGCCAATTCGCGTAGCTGACTGTCATCAAAATTCTGCCGCGGCTGCCAGGAACCCCCTTTCAATGCACGCAACGACAATTCTTGCGGCACGCCGCTACTACTCGCGTTACCTCTATTGCGCTCCCCACCGCCGATTAAGCGGCTGAGCATATGCCCTTTGCCTTTGTTTTTTTTCATAGTATCTGTATCAAGTGTTGTGTGATCCTCATATGGGCGCGGGTGACGCACTGCGCTACTACGAGCGCAACCTCTGCGGGATCACAAAAGTGAATAGCTTGAAATGATATGGTCTAGTCGTCGCCTCGTGCCACCACAACACCTCACCTACGCACTACTGCTTACACCATCAATCTCTAATACTATATGGTACCTACTGTGCCCACCGCCCGCAAGTTCGCTTAGCTCTATTGGTTATTTTAACCGCCATTTTCGCGACCCCGCCCTTCTAAAATGACTAGATACCTCTCCACAGACAGCTCTCGCAAGACAATCCTCGGGCAATCTAACAAGCGAAAATAATCTGGCAAGGTTGCCAAGGCGGCCGCCGGATAGCGCCCCTGTGGCACCAACACGCGGGTGCCTCTACGACATAAATGGCGCAGGCAGGGCAACAGCTTCGCCAAGGGCATCACTGCACGAGCCAATATTCCCTCGGGCAAAGACTGTGGCTCATAGTGTTGCAACTCGGTATGTACCACACTGAGGTGGTCGATACCCAGCTCTAATTTCACTTGGCGTAGGAAACGCGCCTTATTGAGAGAGCGCTCCAACAAGGTGAACCGTTGTGCAACACTAGCCAGCGCCAGCGGCACCCCCGGCAAGCCAGCGCCACTGCCGACATCAAGCCAGCGGCAAAAGACTCCCAGATAAGGGTGCAATGTCAGGCTATCAAGCACATGGCGAGTAATCAGCTCCGACAACTTGTGCGTCCCGCTAAGCCCGTAGCGCTGATTCCAGCGCTGTAATAGGCGGGCATAATCCAACAAACGCTGCTCGAGCTCGGCGTTCCCCCCTAGCTGCAAAGCTTGCAGGCCAACACGCAAACTAGCCGTTACTTCGGGATCCTCAGGCAGCTCGGCCATCTCGCGCTCCCAGCTTGCGTAGATGCACCAACAACAACGAGATCGTCGCTGGAGTAATGCCCGGAGTGCGGGCGGCTTGGCCAATAGTGTGCGGGCGCACGGCTTGGAGCTGCTGGCGAGCCTCGGCAGATAAGCCGCTCACACTCGCATAGTCCAGCTGCGCGGGCAAGCGAAGTCCAGCACGACGCTCATGGCGCGCCACTTCATCGCTCTGATGGCGGATGTAGCCCGCGTACTTGAGATCCGCCTCCACACGCGCCGCCAACAGGGGATCATCCACACTCGCTGTGTCCACTGCACGCAGCTGCTGATAGCGCAGCTCGGGGCGGCACAACAGCTCCGCCAAGGTCTGTGCACGCTGTAGCGGAGCACCGAGCGTCGGCTCAAGTGCCTGAGCCAGAGCATCATCGGGGCGCAGACGGCTACTGTGTAGACGTTTCAGCTCGCGCTCCAGCTGCTCGTTTTTCTCCTCAAAGGCGTGCCAACGCTGATTGCCAACCAAACCGAGTCGGCGACCGATGGCGGTCAAGCGCGCGTCAGCGTTATCCTCGCGCAATAGCAGGCGGTGCTCGGCGCGGCTGGTGAACATCCGGTAGGGCTCAATAACCCCGCGGCGACTGAGGTCATCCACCAGTACACCAAGATAGGCCTCAGAGCGGCTGGGGTACCAAGGCTCCTCCCCCCGCACCCGCAAGGCCGCATTAAGTCCGGCCAGTAAACCTTGAGCCGCCGCCTCTTCATAGCCAGTGGTGCCATTGATTTGCCCCGCGAAGAACAGTCCGGGCAGCTGCTGATGCTCCAACCACGGATGCAGGCCGCGCGGGTCAAAGTAATCGTACTCCACAGCGTAACCTGGACGGCTCAGGCGCGCGCGTTCCAAGCCAGGGATGGTGCGCACCATCGCTTCTTGCACAGCAAATGGCAGGGATGTGGAAATGCCATTGGGATAGAGTTCGCCCGAGTGAAGGCCTTCTGGTTCAAGGAAAATTTGATGGGAATCGCGGTCGGCAAAGCGCTCCACTTTGTCCTCAATAGAGGGACAATAGCGCGGCCCGACCCCAGTGATGGCTCCACTACGCATTGGCGACTCGTGCAAATGAGCGCGAATCAGCTCATGGGTGGCGGGGGTCGTTGCAGTGATATAGCAAGAGCGCCCCTCTGGATGTTCGCTAGCGCGACCCAAGAAAGACATCACGGGCGCTGGGTCATCGCCTAGCTGCTCGCGCAGCCGGCTCAGATCAACGGTGGCAGCGATGAGGCGCGGCGGAGTACCCGTCTTAAGCCGGCCAACTCTGGGAGCCAGCTCTCGCAAGCGTGCGGCTAAACGGGTGGATGCGGCGTGACCAGCACGACCAGCGGAACTGCTTTGGTTTCCGGTGTGGGTGCGTCCGTTAAGAAAGGTGCCAGTGGTCAACACCACCGCCTGAGCGCCAAAGGACAGGCCAGCTTGCGTCACCACCTCACACAGATGCGAGCACTGCCAGTGAAGATCTACCACTGCCTGTTGTAAAACACAGAGCCGCTCTTGACCATCAACAGCACAGCGGATTGCCTGCCGATACAAGTCGCGGTCAGTCTGAGCCCGTGTCGCACGCACCGCAGGACCACGGCTGGCATTGAGTACTCGAAAATGGATGCCCGCCTGATCGGCAGCCCGCGCCATCACACCATCCAAGGCATCGATCTCACGCACCAAGTGACTCTTTCCAATGCCACCAATGGCGGGATTACAGGACATCTGACCAATGGTGTCTAAATTGTGGCTGAGCAACAGGGTCTGGGCACCGCAACGGGCGGCGGCCAGCGCCGCTTCCACCCCAGCGTGACCCCCGCCAATAACTATGACCTCAAACTCTTCATGCATGGTCGTTATCGCTAGATTTTCATGAAACAGATTGACTCTAAATTATATCCGTGCAACTACAACACCTAAATTAATCATTGATAGAGGTAGTAGTAGTAGGGTCTGTGGAAAAGTAGCATACAGGTCGTTTGTTCACTGCCTATCTATGCTAGAGCATGGTTTGAGGGGTGGATAATTTACTGCATGTTTTGTGTAGGTAGGACTTATCCCCAAGATTTACCCTACTTACCAATACAAAAGCGGGAGAAAATCTCGCCTAGTAGTGCCTCGTCATCGACACCACCAGTAATTTCGGCTAGCTGTCGCTGGGCGCAGCTTAGCTGCTCGGCAATTTCTTCGCTGGCAGGAATAGCATGTTGAGCGAGCGCTTTTGCCTTTTGCAAAAGGGTATTGACACGCTTCATGCAGTCCACGTGGCGTCGCCGGGCACTGAACGCCCCTTCGGTGGTCATTTGTTTGGCTCCCCGCTGTGCCAGCAGAGCACGTAATTCATCCACGCCATCGCCGCGCAAAGCCGAAACCCGAATACGTATCTCCATGCCGTTGTTAGATAGTAGGCCAGCAGGCATCTCGCTCAGATCACATTTATTCTCTACGATGTATTGGGGACAGTGATGCGCTGAGGCAGTAATGAAAGCATCAGGCACCGTCGCCGGAGCATTTGAGTCCACTACATGGAGGATTTGGTCGGCTTCTTTGAGCGCCTGTCGGGTGCGCTCCATCCCTTGGCGCTCGACCTCTTGTGCACTCTCACGCAGGCCAGCTGTGTCCACCAGCTGTAGTAGAAGGCCAGCTTCCTGTAGTTCAGCGCGCACGATGTCCCGCGTGGTGCCGGGCGTTGAACTGACAATGGCGGCATCCTCACCACACAGAGCGTTCAACAGGCTGGATTTGCCAACATTGGGAGCCCCACACAGCACGACACGTTGTGCCTCACGCCACGCCATCCCACATTCGGCGGCATTGCGTGAGTGCGCCAAGTGTGTGAGCAATGTGTCGATCGCTGAGCGCATCTCAGCGACGGGCATTAGGCTAGGCACATCATCTTCTTCATCGAAATCTAGGCTGGCCTCAAGTTGGGCGCGCAAAGTCGTCAATTCTTGCTCTAGCGCAGCCACGGCGCGTGATAGTGAGCCGCCTAGAGAGCGGGCAGCATTTCTTACGGCGATTCTGCTCTCGCTGTCAATTAGATCGGCGATGGCTTCGGCCTGTGTGAGATCGATTTTGCCGTTGAGAAAGGCTCGCTCGGAGAACTCGCCGGGTCGAGCATTGCGGGCACCATGGCTGAGCGCTCCTTCCATCAACATATCTAGCAACACTGGACCACCGTGTGCGTGCAGCTCCAACACATCTTCACCGGTGAAGGATTTCGGTGCTGGGAAAAACAACGCGATGCCGTAGTCCAACCGTTCGCCAAGGGCATCCAGCAGAGCACCGTAGTGGGCGCGGCGCGGCGCCGGCAGCTCGCCGAGTAACTTCTCGGCAATATGTATTGTCATTGACCCTGAGATGCGGATGACACCGAGCCCCCCTCTGCCCGGAGGGGTCGCTATGGCGGCAATGGTATCCGGCTCAGCGCTCACCGCCTTTTCTCTCTTTTTTTATTCGTTGATTCAGCCAGGACTGTTGCAGGATAGAGAGGATGTTATTACTCAGCCAATACAACACCAAACCGGCGGGAAAAAACAAGAAGAAAACAGTAAAAACCACCGGCATCCAGCGCATCATAAACGCCATGTTGGCATCGGGTGGTTGAGGGCCAAGCCGTTGTTGTAAAACCATAGACGCGCCCATTAGCAGAGGCAGAATATAGTAGGGATCTTTCGAGGCTAAATCAACGATCCACAAAACAAAAGGTGCGTGGCGTAGTTCGACACTTTCTAATAATACCCAATATAGCGCCAGGAATACTGGCATCTGTACTAATAACGGAAGACATCCACCCATGGGATTGATTTTTTCACGTTGGTATAGCGCCATCGTTTCTTGAGATAATTTTTGCTTGTTGTCTCCGTGTATACGGCGCAATTCTTCCATGCGAGGCTGCAAATCTCGCATTTTTGCCATTGATCGAAAGCCGATGGAGGTGAGGCGAAAAAAAACCAACTTGACGATTAATGTAAGGAGGATAATAGCCACCCCCCAGTTATGGGTCCACTCGTACAATTTCACCAATACTATAAACAAAGGTCTTGCTAGCCAGAATAGCCAGCCATAATCTACAGTATATTGCAATCCATCAGACATTTCTTGTAATTTATCGGCATCTTTTGGCCCCATATACAGATTGGTTCCAATGCTTTTGCTCTCGTTGGGTAGAACCAAAATAGGAGGGGAGGTAAAGCTTCCTAAATATAAATTTGAGGAGCGCTGACTGCGCCGCAATTGGTAGTTTGATTGGATTTCTTTGTCTGGAATCCAGGCACTTAGAAAATAGTGCTGAACCAGAGCAAGCCAACTGTTTTTCAGAGAAAAATCAAAAGACTTTTTATCAAGCTCGTCTAGGTCTATTTTATGATATGGCTTGTCTTCTGTATGGAGTGCAAAACCGAGAAATGCTGCGGGTTGGAAGCTGCCGCTAGCGGCGTGCGGATCTTCACTGTCGTCGCGCTGAAATTGCCCGTACAGTGCAGCTGACCACGGTGCCATTCCATCATTGTCTATCCAGTATTCAATTCGCACCAGATAACTGTTGCGTTGCACGGAGATGCGCTTGGTAATTTTTGCTCTGAAAGGATCGTGATACAGCAGGTCGACTTGCAGGATGTCGGCATCCGCAGCCATCGTGAAGTGACGGCGCTCGTCGGTGGTGTGGAATAGTGGGCGAGCGCCATCACTATGGTCGGTACCCTGTGAGCCAACCAAGCCGCTGCGTGCAATATAGTGCCGCTCCGCGTTCTGCTCCAGTAGTGCAAAAGAGCGCTCGGGCTGAGCTAAAGTTGACGAATAGCGCGGCAGGCCAGCATAAATGATATCCCCGCCACGCAGGGTTACGCGCAGGCTCAACAGCGGCGTCTCGATTTGGATCGTCTCGCCGTCGCCCTCGTCGGCACGCTGCGTGGGGGTCTGCGGCTGAGGCGGGGGGGCGGTATTAGTTGCAGGCCGAGGGAGTGTCTCGCCAAGATCTGGTGCGGCCACTGCGCGGGGTTCGCTATGCGCTGGCGGTGTGAGGCGGTGTTTTGGCGCTGGCTGGTATTGGAATTCGCTCCAACGCGACAGTAACAACAACGAGACGGCAAAAATACCGCTCAGCAACGCGACGCGTTGCCAAGGCATCTGCGTCTTCATCAGTGCTCAGCCAGCTCGGCGTGGGATGGTTGTGTCGGGTACGGGGTCAAAACCACCCCGATGCCAAGGGTGACAGCACAGCAGCCGTCGCAGACCCAGCCACAGGCCGCGACATACTCCATGTCGGCGTAGAGATTCTTCTATATAACAAGAGCAACTGGGATGGAAGCGGCAGACGGGCACGGGGCGCGCGGCGAGCATCCGATAGCCGCGCACTAGAGCGATCAGCAACCTAGCCAGTATGCTGGGTTGCTTCATGGTGCGGCTATGGTTTGCTGTGTGTAGCGGTGGCGTAGCTTTTGCGCCAGCTGTGGCCAGGCGGCATCTAGGCTAGCGCGTAGCTGTGCCAGTGACGGGCGCCGGCGCTTGGGGCGCGCCATGGCAATGATATCGCCGTTACCGAGCTGTGCTTGGTGGAGACGGAAAGATTCCCGAGTTGTGCGTTTGATGCGGTTGCGCCCCACTGCCCGAGCGCAGGCTTTGCGACTGACAATTAGGCCGAGCCGTGGGTGGTCGAGCTGATTGGGTGTGGCGAGGAGCAACATGTCGCCAGTCCGGACTTGGCTGGGGCTGTTGTCAAATACGCGTTGGAAGTCAGCTCCCCTCAGGAGTCGCAACTTCTTGGCGAAGCCAAAACGCCGGAGCCGCTGAATGCGGGGGTTCAAACGCTGAGCCGCCGCCGTCCCTTGCTTCGGCGTCGACTGAGGACTTGTCGACCGCGTCGCGTTGCCATCCGTGTTCTGAAGCCGTGCGTGCGCTTGCGGCAGATGACGCTATTTTGGAAAGTTCTTTTCATGCTAGAGTTGCTTGGGCATCTGGTCTGTCGCTGCCGTTGGCCGAGTGGTGCGGCACCTTTAAGATTTTGGCGGGGGCGTTCATTTTAGCACGATGGTGGGGGTGCTTTAGTATTGGGTTGTCTGCTGAGCCATCAAGGCGACCAAACACCTATTTGGTATCATGGTGCAAAAGCTGCCAAGAGGCGCATATTTATGGCGAGAATACATGGACTTAGGGAAGATTCCTGAACCAGGTGAAGCTGTGCATAAGATGAGTAAAATCATCTTTTAGTAACAACTTATAAACAGAAGGGCGCCTCTTACCCTCAATTGGAGTTGTATTTTTTCTGCGGCGGCGAGATTCTGTTGAATAATTATAAATATATGACTCTCAATACATTTCTCTGGGTAGACAAGCGCTGGAAAAGGCTTTAGAATAGAGTGCACAGCAGGCGGAGATCAGCGCCTGCTCCTTTTTTGACCAGCCATATATATCTTGGAGGAAAAGTGAGCGAGATAGCAAATACCATTGCCCGTTGGAATAACTGTAGGACACAGCTACGTGATTTGGTTAGCCCGGCGCGCTACGATGCTTTTCTGCATTCTCTGGTAGCCCAATCTAGCGTGCCAGACACCCTAGAGCTGCTAGCGCCCAATGCGGTACTACGCGACTGGGTGGCAACCCATTATATGTAGGCCATCCTCTCAGCGCTCGCTCAGGCAGGTGCGGCCAGCATTTCGGTGCAACTGGGCATCGTGAGCCATAAAGAGCTGGAGCCGACCCCCGTTTCGCCCCAAACTCAGGAGGCACGGCCACAGTTGCCTTTACAACTGACCCGTGGCGATGACAAGCAACAGCCGTTGTGCCCGGGATTCAACTTTCAGAGCTTCGTGGAAGGGGTCTCAAATCGTCTTGCCAAGGCGACTGCGCAGCGTGTGGTGGATTGTCCGGGCGACAGCCAGCACAATCCCCTGGTCATATGTGGCGGAGTGGGCCTTGGAAAGACCCATCTGATGCACGCGGTGGGCAATGCCCTGCGTGGAGCCGACAGCCGGGCCTGTAGGCGCCGCGTTGTTTATAGCTCCACCGAGAGTTTTGTCAACGAGATGGTGTGCGCCATCCGCAACCACGAAATGGCCGAGTTCAAGCGTTACTATCGATCGGCAGACGTGCTACTTATGGACGATATTCAATTCTTGGCAGGGAAGGAGCGTTGCCAAGAGGAAGTGTTCTATACCATCAACGCTTTGCATGAGCGTGGCGGTTGCCAACTGATCGTCACATGTGATCGCTATCCGCGCGAGGTTGAGGGCTTGCAGGCGCGGCTCAAATCCCGATTTGGTTGGGGAATTACCATGGTTGTCGAGCCGCCCGATATGGAGACCCGCACGGCGATCTTGATGCGCAAAGCTGCTGGACGAGTACCCCAACTGGCTCCCCAAGGAGCAATGCTTATCGCGCAACGCATCAATTCCAATGTGAGAGAACTGGAGGGGGCGCTTAACCGTCTCTACGCCCATGCGCAGTTTAGCGGGCAACAGACTATAGATGACGATGTAATCCGCCAGGCGTTGTCCGATCTGTTTGCCTTACACCAGCGGCGCATCGGCTTTGAGGAGATCAAGAAGGCAGTGGCGGGCTATTACAAAATTCGCGTCAGTCAGTTGGAATCTGGCCAGCGCGAGCGCCGGATTGTCCGCCCCCGTCACATAGCGATGGCGCTATCTAAGGAGCTGACTCATGGTAGTTTGCCGGAGATCGGTCGGGCGTTTGGCGGGCGCGATCACTCCACAGTGATCTATGCATGTCGTAAAATAGAGCAGCTGAGGCAGACGCAAGCGCAACTGAACAGCGACTACCAATACCTGTTGCAGGAATTGACCAGTTAACTGGCGCGGCTTTTGCGTCTGCCTACAAAGAGTAGAGCCCCCTAATAAGGGGGGAGGAGATCTAAATCCATGAAAATAAAATTGAGTCGCGAGGCATTGCTCGCGCCGCTGTCGCTGGTCAGCCGTGTGGTTGAGCGCAAGAGTACTCAGCCGATACTCTCCCATGTGTTGATGGACATGTCTCCGGATAAGGGGCTTTCCCTCAGCGCTACCGATACGGAGGTAGAATTGCGTTATGTAGCGGAGGCCTCATTGGGAGAGGGAAGTGCTGGCAAGTTCACGGTGCCCGCAAGAAAGCTGCTAGATATCTGCAAAAGGCTGCCAGATCGCAGCGGAATCGAGCTAGATGTCGACACGAAGCAAGGCGCCACATTGCGAGCTGGGCGCAGTCGATACAAATTGGGGGTGTTGCCAGCTGAGGATTTTCCTCTGATGCAGGCTGAGGAGGCGAATATTTCCGTTACTTTGGCTAGCCGTGATTTGGTGCGTCTGATTGCACAGACGGATTTTGCCATTGCGCAACAAGATGTGCGCTACTATCTCACCGGTCTATTGTTGGAGGTGGGCGAGGAAGAGAACGAATTGCGTGCGGTGGCGACTGATGGACATCGTTTGGCTATGTGCCGACGTCAGGTGCAGGCCTCAAAGCAGGATGCGGCGGCATCAGCGAAAGACGTAAAGAGCGATGATGCCCGTAGCCTGATTCTGCCGCGTCGCGGTGTGCAGGCATTGCGTCATATGCTAGAGGATGCCGGAGATGATGCTGAGGCGGAATTGTGTTGTAATGA
Source organism: Gammaproteobacteria bacterium (assembly GCA_014238345.1). Taxonomy (GTDB): domain Bacteria; phylum Pseudomonadota; class Gammaproteobacteria; order JABABF01; family JABABF01; genus JABABF01. Next base: position 730 of record JABABF010000094.1, on the reverse strand, counting down.
CAACATGCTCTGGGTGCGCTCAGATGGCCGCTATTTCTGTTCCAAATTGATTGATTGCAATTATCCGGATTACAAGCGGGTCATCCCCGAACCAGCTGAGCAGCGGGCGACTATTCCCAGAGACGCTTTTCGCCGTGCGTTAGAGCGTGCGGCAGTTATTTGTGGTGCCGATGTCGGCGGGGTGCGGCTCCATTTTAATTCAAGTGAAGGCCTGCACATTCGCAGCAGTAATTCCGAGCAAGAAGAGGCCGAGGAGTTTTTGGACATCCAATATGATGGCGTTGATTTGGAGATCGGCTTCAATGTGCACTATTTATTAGATGCGCTGGATAAAATTTTCGGTGGCGATGAAGTGCGTTTCAGTGCCACGGACGGCAATAGTAGCGTCCTGATGGACGACCCTTCGGCCGAAGGGTCTGACACAGTTTATGTGCTAATGCCCATGCGTATATGAGATCAGAGCGTTGCTCCATCGCTTGGAGATTCGGGATCTTCGCAATCTCCAGTCGGTATCGATGCCTGAGTTAGGGCGCATCAATCTGCTTTGTGGCTCTAACGGGAGTGGCAAGACTTCAGTATTGGAGGCTATCCACTTGCTGGGGCTGGGGCGACCTATGCGTAGTCGTGGCATACAGCCAGTAATTCGGCATGGCACGGAGCAGTGCGTGGTGTCTGCAGAATTGCAACCCAGTAGCGCCGGGCGTGGTATAACGCGTCTTGGTCTGAGCCG
>JABABF010000093.1 GCA_014238345.1 Gammaproteobacteria bacterium | reverse complement strand
GGTTGGCTATTGGGAGGGCCGATCACAGCACTGGGAGCCTTTGGTATTGGTGCGCTGTCAGGGGCTTGGGGCGGAGTTCACTTGCTAAAACACATCAAGCGGGGTAAGCCTCGCCACTACTATCGGCAATGCTGGGAACTGGCGCTGGTGCGGATTGGCTGGGCTACACGGCCAGTGGCGCACAGTGGTCGCTGGGCTCTGGGGCGTCGGTTTGCACCCCGTTGATGCCTGTTACCCGCCGTGGCTCAGATCGCGAGATAGCAGTCATCACTATGTTGAGGTGTTTGTCTTGCTCCTGTTCCCGCTACCAGTCGAGTGGCGTGTGTCCAGAGACCTGTAGACAACGATGGAGCCCCGACGATGTCTCGTTTGATCAACACGCTATCCGCGCACGATTCTCATATCTGGACGCTACGTTTCGTCATTCTCATACTCACGGGGCTACTGCTTGGCTGCCTGTTGGTCTGGCATCAAGCGAGCGACCAGATCACCGTACATATTCCACCCGATTTGAGCCAAGGAGCCACATTGCACGCCGGGCAGCTGACGGCTCCAACGGTCTATGCCTTTGCTCAGCACATATTTCAGGCCTTGAACCACTGGCCAGACAACGGTGTGGTGGATCAGCCGCGCCTGTTGCAGGAGTACAGCTGTTATCTGACACCGGAATTCCGCAACAGCCTGCACCGCTCAGCACAGCGCAAGCAGCGGCGCGGGGAATTACAGCGCACTCGCGGGGTCTATCCACTAACGCATTACCGTGCCGTATTAGTGCAACAGCAGAGTGCGGCGCTGTGGCAGGTGCGCTTGGATTTAGGTCTGCGCGAGTGGGTGCGCGACCGCGCCGTCAAAGAGACCCAGCTGCGTTACGAGTTGCGAGTGGTCAGGCACGACGTCTCAAGGCAGTGCAATCCATGGGGGTTGGCGCTGGATGGCTACGCAACTCTACCGCGGCGCATCGACGCAGCATTGACAGCTGCCGATTAGTGCTCTGTCGCGGGGTGGCGGTGCTGGTGAGTAGCACTGCCCTGATGTTGTGGGCCACCGGGGCGGCGGCTCCTCCCTCTCCAGTAGAACTATTGTGGCAACAGCTGCCGCTACCGGTAGATCTGAAAGTTGGCGAGGAGCGTGCGGTTTTTTTCCCGGCTGCGGTACGCGAGCTGCGGGTGCCGCCGGTGCTGGAGCCGTTACTGCGCTCGCAGTTATTACACAACGTGGTGCATTGGCAGCCGCTGGTAGCCTTTGCGGCGCAGCGAGTACTGGTAGGCACTGTTGATGAGCAGTGGTATTTATTGGATTTGTCGGCGACGGAGCGCGTTGTTGAGGGGAATGCGCCACCGCTGGTCATTCGCGATACCTTGACAGCGCCACCCCAGCCATCCGCAGGGCTACCGCCAGCAGTGGCTCTCGTCCGCTATGCGGCGCAACAGCTGTATGCGCCTTTGCGCTTGCGCCCGCGCAATCCAGACATCTATTCGGTGGGCTTAGATTCCCCTTTGACGGTGCCGCCCTTGGTGCGAGGCGCACTGTTGGATTATCAGCTAATCGCTGCTTGGCAGGGCTATGGATTACATGTGAGCGCACTACGGGTGATCAACCAAGACAGTTGGCATATGCCGCTGACTCCGCCGGGATTTGATCATGCTCGGATTCGGGGACGGTGGCTTGTCAGTGCCTTTCATCACCGCAATTTGGCACCCACTGGTGCTGCTGGTGACCGTGATCAGAGTGTGCTTTATTTGGTCTCTCAGCGGCCCTTTGAGCAAAGTCTGCTGTAATCGGTGTTGTGACTCACTCGGCGTTATTTGGGTGGCCTCTGAGGCTGTGGCTATTGGCGGCTTTTGCAGCAGCGGTGTTGGCGTTGGTGATCAGCCGCGAGCGGCGCACCCCAGTCATCAGAGATGCGCCGCAGAGTGCTGCGGTGCTGGGCGACCAGCAGGACGATGACGGTGATACGGTGGTCGAGACATTGCGCACACTGGTGGCTCAGCTGGAGGATATGGATCAGCGGTTACGCTCGCAGCGCATTGAATTGCAAGCTCTACGCACGGCTAGTGTGGCGGCCTCAAAGCAGCCGCCACCAAGCCATCGCCTGAGCCAGCTAGAGCGGCGTCTGATCTCGTTGGAGCGGGGTGGTGG
>JABABF010000092.1 GCA_014238345.1 Gammaproteobacteria bacterium | reverse complement strand
GAGTACGGACGGACTCACAGCGGCGTTGCAATTTCAGCCCAATGCCTTGGACTATGAGGAATCCTCACAACATCGCTTGGTGTTGAGGGTGTCGGAGGCGGGCGGTGCTTACCGTGAGCGGACGCTATTACTGCGGGTACTCGACCGGCCAGTCTATACCGGCTGGACAGGGCATGCCGTCTTGGAAGAGACGGGTGTGAGTCTCATCACGGGGCTGAGCGCGGTAGACAACGATGGCGCGACTTTGGATTACTCTCATTTCTCGGTTGCAGTGGAGGATTCGGTGCTGGGTGCCAGTGCTTTTTCGGTGGTGCCAGTGAGTACAGCGGATCAGTCGGCAGCTTTGCAGATCTCAGGGCAGCTGGATCGCGAGCAGTCGGTGCTACATCGCTTGTTGTTGACGGTGACGGACACAGCGGGGGAGACGGCTGAGATCCCGCTACGGTTGGTTGTTCTGCTTTTTTACACGGGTGCAACGGATATAGCTGTCAACGAAGGCACACGCTGGGTCAGAGACTTGAGCGCGACAGATGCAGCGGGAGTGCCTCTGAGCTGGGAGCATTTTTCGGTGTCGGTTGAGGATTCGGTGCTGGGAGCCGATGCCTTTACAATCGTGCCGTTTGGCGGCGATGGCTTTTCGCCCCGTCTACAGATCACGCCCGCTTTAGATTATGAGCAGTCCGCGCTACATCGCTTGCTATTGACGGTGACGGACACAGCGGGGGCGCTTACTGAGGTCTCCTCGCTACAGCTGCGGGTTCTTGATGTTCCCGAGGAGCCAGTCTACACCGGTCCGACGGAGATTTTCGTCAACGAGGGTACACACCGGATCATCGGATTGAGTGCTATAGATGAGCGCGGAGCGGCTTTGAGTTGGGAGCATTTCTCGGTATTAGTGGAGGATTCGGTGTTGGGCGATGGCGCTTTTGTGGTCGTGCCAGTGAGCACAGCAGATCAGTCAGCGGCCTTGCAGGTTTTGGGGCAGCTGGATTACGATCAGTCCTCGCTACATCGCTTGCTACTGACAGTGACGGACGCAGTGGGGGAGACCACGGAACTCCTACAGCTGCGGGTTCTTGACATTGCGCCAGTCTATACGGGTTGGACAGAATATACGATTGTGGAAGATGCGGGTGAGAGAGCTGCCCTCCCTGGACTGAGCGCGGTGGGCACTGATGGCGCGATTTTGGACTACACCCATTTCCAGGTTGCGGTTGAGGATTCGGTGCTGGACGCTAGCGCTTTTTCGGTGGTGCCAGTGAGCACAGCGGATCAGTCGGCGGCCTTGCAGATTGTGGGGCAGCTGGATCACGAGCAAGCGGCGCTACATCGCTTACGGCTGACGGTGACGGACGCACGAGGGGAGTACCTCGAACAGCCCTTGCTGTTGCGGGTGCGAGACATTGATCAGGTGTTGCCGATATATTCGGGGCCGACCAGCTGTACTTTTCAGGAGAGCGGCAGCGAGTCTGTTGTGCGCCATTGTGGGCCGCTTCTGGCGCGGGATTCCAGGGGTGAGGAGCTGAGCTGGTCGCTGGGGTCGATAGACTCGGCGTTACCGGCGACAGCTTTCAGCCTGCAACAGCAAGGGGCGGCTTACTGGCTCCGTATGGAGGGGGCGTTGCGCTACTATCAGTGGGATGAGCATCGTGTGACCCTGCAGATTGCCAATGCTGGGCAGATGTTGGAAGTCGACCTGTCAATCAAGGTGGAGCCGTCGCTCTATCCCGAGCTCCTCACGGCGCAACAAAGCGTCTATCTGCCAGCTGCAGCGGATATTTCTGGATTTTTAACGCGCTATGAGGTGAATGCTCAACCGCTCCGTTTGGGCTTTGTTGCGCAGGGCGGTGGGGTGGCGAGCGAGGTGCAGTTGACAGTGGGGGGGCAGAGTTTCGATTTTAGGATTGACCAACAGGGTGCAATCTGGACGGACAGCACACTGACGGGCACACAACAGCAGCAACTATGGGGCGAGGAACTTAAGTTGCGGTTGATTTACGAAGAGACGGTGCTGGAGGGTACGCTGGTTTTTGTTGACAGCTTGAGTTTGGATCCCTGTATTCCGCGCTCACCCTATTTGGTATCAGCCGGTTTTGACCAGATGAGCCGGATTGAGAAGCGCAGTTGTTGGATGCAGGCGTGGATGCCAGAGTTGCTAAATGTGCCGCGCTCTCGGCTGAGCTCCGCGCAAACACAGACCATTATTGATAATTTGCAGCCTGACCTCAGCTACTCCAAAGAGAACTACGAGCTGGTGTGGTCGGCAGAGTTCAACGACTACGATGAAGAGAGTGAGAGTATTCTGGAGTATCTGCGGCGCATCGGGATGCTCCCCGCATGGTATGAGGAGTCCGAGTCTCGAGTTCAGCTATACAGGGATAGAAATCTTCACGACAACGCATGGAGTCGTGCGCTGGATGTGCGGGACGGCGAGTTTTGGTATGGGAGTGTGCGGTATCACCAGCTGTCTTCTGACTTGCCTTGCAATAGCACGCAGACGGCGGGCTGTATAGCACTTCAGATTCCACTCGTTAGTGAGGTGGAGTTCAAGTACGGCTATGTAGAACTCAAGATTGCGGACACCGCAACAAAAATAGAGAGCAATACAAGTAAGAAGTCTTCAGTGGTAATACGAGGACGCTATGAGGCATCGACGGGTCGATACAACTCCGAACCCTATTGGTTGGCTGAGGGGGCTGCTGGCAGTGTGGCGCAACGTACGGTGGTGGGTTCGAGCGCGACGCTCTGGATGCCGTTGTTCATGTTCCCAAATACGAAGCGTGAGCAGTTGGAATTTGAGGGCAGTGAGATGGATCTCTTTGAAAATTACCACCATAGAGGGCAACAGGATTTGGTGATCCATTTCGGGTGGCGTTACAGATGGGAGTCTGGTATATCAGCTGTTGAAGTGCTGGGGCCATCGTGGTCTTGGCCCATATCAAATTACGGTCGTGTCTACGGCATTGGATATGGTTTTAATGATAGTAATTCGGCGACCAGAAAGTCTTACAAAATGGGCTACGAGCTAACACCAGCAGGCTATAAAATTTTCTATAACGATATTTTAGTCAATAAATATAGCCAAAATTCCCCTTTCTCTCCCAATCCTCTGACGATAGATGTCAACAGAGATTCTTCAGGTTCGCAGGAGTGTGCCTATCCACATAACTATAATCGTAACCCCTATTTCACTTGTGGTATTTCCCATAATCCTCAGCTGATTAACGTGGGCGGGCCGAGCGGTGAGGTTACTTTAAACCCATCCTACACGAAGATCGACTATATTCGCGTATTCCAGCCCAAGGGGACTAAGGCTGGTTACGCAAATCTGACACCGGTGTACCGCTAGGGAAAGTCTGAATAATTTCTCTGCTGGCTCTACAGCTGCCATCGTTGGCTCACCCTATTTTCTCCGATCGGCTTTGGCAGTGATCTGCGGTCAACGCCACATTGCTAAGGGTGGGTGCTCAGAATGACTTGGGTAAAAACCAGTAGATCAATTGGGCGAGCTCAAACGGTAAGATATACCAGAGACAAAAGATCGTCACCACAATCAACATAAAAGTCCCAGTTACTTTGGTGAGTTGTAGCGACTTGGCAGTCGAGAGTTTCACTTGTTGCGGTGTCCAGAGAGCCGTATCATTTATCCCCCCGATCATACGGCTTGCTACCGCCAAGCAACCCAAGCCTAAATGTACACTAGCCGGAAACAATGCACTCAACAAAAATAATGTGCTAAATAGGCCGTCGTTACTCCATGGTGCCGCTTTCGCCACCAGTGGCCCAGTCTCTGCGGCTAGTCTTGGCAAATCCCAAGATGCGGGGTTGTACACCATCCTCCACTCCCGTTGCATGTCGGAATTATAGTCGTACACAGCCATCCACGCCAGTTGCATATCGGTGCCATACATTGATAACCACATCAGCAATATCGCACAGAAAAAACCCGCTACCAAGTCGAGGGCGATGGGGGCGGGTAACAGCTTGACATTTTTCACTCGGCGGGTTTGTTGTAAAAAGAATCGACTTGCAGCTAGGGCTAAGTAGATGGCAATGGCGTGAGGTAGCGCAATGGCAGCATACATAAAAGACAGCATAAAAAACCAGGGATTATTTAGGGAATAAAAAAGGACATGAGGGAGCTGAAAAAGCGTTACCAGAGAAATCATCGGCACCACAAAGAACAGCAGATTGCGCCCCATTATGCGCACCAGTGGGGCAGTGATTCCAAAGCCAAGGCACAGCACCATGACGACTAGTAACGGAAAGCTGATGAGCAACGACCAGTGCACGGAGGCGGCCAGTAAGCTGAGCACAGCGGTGATCAGTACGCCGACAAAGGTTAAAGAACTCAGCAGAAATGATTCCCACGATTGCAACAGTTGCTTCCCGATAGCCGCCTTAGCAGATTTTCTTGAGGAGGCTCCCCATTGATCAAGTAGTGCCGCAGTGAGGCCGATGGCTCCACCATAACTCAGTAGCAGAAAGCCCATGACGTTTATGCCATCTCCTCCCAGTGGTATCTCGCGCCAGCTCGCTATTACCGCAGTGATGGTATAAGCGACGCCGCCTAGTAATGCCCCCGCGCACCCACCGCTCAGTATCGTCGCCACTCGAGTACCGCCCTGTGGTTGCTGCCCATGTGTGGAGCGGGTGCGGCACAACAGCGTCATAAAATACCTTTTCACAGGTTGCAAAAATACGGCACAAAGGAGATAGAGGAGCAAAATAAATAGCGGAGCTCCGTTGGGCGCATCACCGCTGATACCGTCCCGCCACAAGGATAGCGTGACGACATAACATACGGAAATAAAATAGCAACAGCAGAAAAATCGCCAAGAAAACAGGGTGTTTCCAAACAGTCTACTCAGTGCTTGTCGCCAGCAATCCACTAGCTGCACATAGGTGGGTGTCAGTTTATCTGCGGCAAGTAGGGTGTCGATGAGCCGCCCCAATAGAGTGGCACTTTCCGCAGGCTTTTTCTGCTCCTTGGCCAGACGGGATTGGCTCTGCCGAACAGACCGAGCCGAGCTACAAAGCAATGGCACTAAGAGGATGCAATAGATTCCCCCCAAAAACCAAGCTAATAATGAGACATATTCCATGTCGATAATAGCACCTAATCCAGCTGCACATATGCAGTTCAGCACTACCATTTATTATAAGCATGTGCTGCCCCACCACTGTGCTGTGGCTACTCTTCAGCCCGCTTAGATGGCTGTTGTCTTCACGGCTTCAACCTCCTGCTGAGCCCCGCGCATCCCATCCCCCCAGAGCGTGGCAAAGTCTGCCATAATAGCCAGTGTCCAAGCCACTGGATGGGAGAGAGCAGGAGCGGTCATACTGCGAGCCTGCCGCCGAAGGAGCAACCGCCCCGGAAACTCTCAGGCACCCGTACCATTCGGTGGGGACACTCTGGAAAGTGGCTCCACAAGAGTCCACCGACGGGGAAAATCCAGTGCCCGAGTGCCCGGATGAATCTCTCAGGTTCAGCGACAGAGGGGGCTACTGGTGCCGTTGCGTCTTGCGCACGGTGCCGTTGCTTGTCGCCGACACGGGGAACCTTGTAATGAGTGCCGTCCCTGCCCCCCATGCCATCCCGCGCTCATCGGCTCCACCGGGCACCGCCTCACCTCACCCGACTCAGCCCGCCCCAGTGGCTCAGGTGGTCCCGCGCCCGACCCCGCTGGCCACGCTACATCGGGAGCTCGGCGCTCGCCTGGTGGTATTTGCTGACTGGTTATTGCCGCTACACTATCCCAACGGAATTCGTGCTGAGCATCTGCACTGCCGCGCGGCCGCCGCGCTGTTTGATGTCTCGCACATGGGGCAGCTCACGGTCGGCGGCGGTGCGGCGGTGCGGCGTGAGCTCGAGGCATTATTGCCCACTGACTTGGCTACCCTCGCCCCCGGACACTGTCGTTATTCCCTGCTATTAGATGCACAGGGCGGCATCCTTGACGACCTGATCATCAGCGCCCATGACTCGCACTATAGTCTTGTCACTAATGCCGCCCGCAGCGCCTTTGATTTTGCTCATATCCGTGCGGCGCTACCCGCCGGGGTAACGGTTGAACTGCGAGCTGACCGCGCCCTATTAGCGCTTCAAGGACCCGCCGCCGCCGCGGTGCTGGCGGAGTTCCTGCCCGGCTCAGCGGCGTTGTGTTTCATGCAGCACACCGAGCT
>JABABF010000091.1 GCA_014238345.1 Gammaproteobacteria bacterium | reverse complement strand
TGGCACTGACGTTGCTTCTGCAACGCGCCGCACAGCTCGGCCACCAGCACTGGCTCAGCATACTCAGCTGGCCACGCAATCTCTTGCAGGATGCCCCCTATGAGTTTACTGCGCTGAGCTGCAGCCTCCAGCGATGTATCGACTACGGCCTCATCCACAATGAGTTGCCACTGGTTCTGCTGAGCCGCCAGCGATGAGGCCGCCACACAGAAAATCTCAACTTGCTCGCACAAGCTCTGCCAGCGCCGCCCCAACGCATCCTCTGGTGCCACTGAGGCGACAGCATCGTTCCAACGTAGCTGCTGCTGCTGGAGCTGCTCGCGCAATATCGCTGGGTGCGACAGCGGGTCCAAGGTGGGGTTGCCAGCCACTGGCTCGGCATCAACGAGCAATGGTGCCAACGCCGCCTCCAATGTCTCGCAGCAACGTTGCATCTCCAACGGCAGTTCCACTTTGCGGCGGTAGGCCTCCACCTGCGCCTCACCATGTTGCTGTGCATGCGCTACTCGTTGGCGCAATACATCGGAAGCTCCGTCAGCCAGCTGTTCCCATTTCCGTAGCAAATGCGCAAATTGATGGCGATATGAATCGTGCCACTGCGCTTCGGCCAGCGCTTCCAGCGCTACACAACGCCGCTCGCGCTCCTGCTCGCGCTCCTGCTGCAAGCGACCCTCAGTGGCTTGCCTCTCCAGCTGGGTGCGCACCGCGCGCACCACATGTCGATCGCGCCGTGCCGCACTCTCAAGCACAGCGGCCAGCTGCGTGGGATCCGTCAAATGTGTAGCCGCTGTACGCCGGCACCCACTGTTATCAGCTGCTACTGATATTGTGGCCAATGCCGCTTGATCCTCTGCCTGGATCAAATGATCCAAAGCCTCGCTCTGACGTAGCGGCTCGACGTGATAGAGCGCGACCAGCAAGTCTGGCATACCGGGTTCAGCAACTAAACCGCGCAAGCGCTCTCGCACCTCTTGACGAACCGAGGGCGACAGCGGTGGCTGCTCGTGTAGTAGCGTGTGAAACGACTCCGGC
>JABABF010000090.1 GCA_014238345.1 Gammaproteobacteria bacterium | reverse complement strand
TGGAGGGCATGGTGCTACTAGTTATTGACAACTACGATTCTTTCACCTACAACATTGTGCAGTATCTGGAGGAGTTGGGAGCCGAAGTCGAGGTGGTACGCAACGATGCATTGGGGGTGGAGGACATCCAGCGTCGAGCACCGCGTGGTCTCGTAATCTCGCCGGGGCCTTGTACCCCGGATGAGGCGGGAGTCTCACTGGCAGCGGTGCTCCACAGCGGCCAGCTCCCGTTGCTCGGCATCTGCCTCGGTCACCAAAGCATTGGTCAGGCGCTCGGTGGACGCGTGGTGCGCGCCCGCCGCGTCATGCACGGCAAGACCTCATTGGTGTGCCATGATGGTCGGGGGGTGTTTCAGGGTCTGCCGAGCCCATTCACGGCCACCCGTTACCACTCGTTGATTGTGTCGCGCAACGAGCTGCCCAGCTGTTTGGAAATCAGCGCTTGGACCTGTGATGAGGCGGGGGATATCGACGAAATCATGGGCTTGCGGCATCGGGAGCTGCCGTTGGAGGGTGTGCAATTCCACCCTGAATCCATTGCCTGTGAGTGGGGTCATGCCATGTTGCGTAATTTCCTCGACTCGCTACCTGCGGCGGTGCACTGAGGTCGCTGGAGCGGTGGACGGGTCGCAATCTTTGCAGGTGGCGCTGGCGCAGGTGGCGGGTGGTACAGACCTGTCGCCTGAACAGATGGCGGCAGTGATGCGGGAGATGATGTCAGGCGAGGCTGACCTAGTGCAGCTGGGCGGTTTGCTGACCGCACTCTCCATCAAGGGCGAGTCTCCAGCGGAGATTGCGGCGGCGGCGCAGGAGCTGCGCCGCCTGATGACACCAGTGCAGGTTGCGGTATCGGGGTCGTTGGTGGACACCTGTGGCACTGGCGGTGATGGTGCCAAGCTGTTTAATGTGTCGACTGGTGCGGCGCTAGTGGCGGCGGCTGGTGGAGTCTTTGTGGCCAAGCACGGCAACCGTGCGGCCAGTGGCAACAGCGGTAGCGCCGATGTGCTGGAAGCGCTGGGCGTGAAGCTGGAATCCACCCCCGAGCAGGTGGCGCGCTGTATAGAGACAGTGGGGGTAGGCTTCTTGTTCGCGCCGCACCACCACAGCGCGATGCGTCATGTCGGTGCCGCACGCCGCGCCTTGGGGTTACGCACGGTATTCAATTTGCTCGGCCCGCTTGCCAACCCGGCGGGTGCATCGCGCCAGCTGTTGGGAGTCTTCGCTGCGCGTTGGCTTGTGCCGATGGCCGAGGTATTGCGCGAGTTGGGCGCGGAGCGTGCTTTGGTGGTGCATTCACAGGACGGTTTAGATGAGATTAGCGCCGCCGCGCCGACACGGGCGGTCGAACTGCGCGATGGGGCTATCCGCGAGCTAGAGTTTCGTCCGGAAGAACTGGGCTGTGAGACGATCTCGTTGGCGGGCTTGACGGTGCGCGATCCGGCTCACAGCGCCCAATTGTTGCGCGCCGCTTTGGCCGGGCAGCATCCAGGAGCTACCGAGATGTTGGCGCTGAACGGCGGTGCGGCGCTCTATCTCGGCGGTGCCACAGACAGTTTGGTGCAGGGCTGTGAATTGGCGAGGGATCTGCTCGCCACGGGTCAGGCGGCTGAGAAGCTGCGCGAACTGGCAGATTTTACGCGGGTGCTAGCAGAAGAGAGCAGCACCGAAGGCGGATGAACACCGCTGTGCCGCCGGAAGGAGTGTTGGCGCACATC
>JABABF010000089.1 GCA_014238345.1 Gammaproteobacteria bacterium | reverse complement strand
GAGCCATGTACCGCGGCGACCGTTCGCGCAAGGAAAAGTTGGTTGAATACGGTTTCCGGCTACCCTCGGCACTGGACAACCGCCCACTGCGCTTTGATGAATGGGAGCGCTGCGGTCTGCAGCGTATCCTGCTCTCGGCCACACCCGGTCGCTATGAGCGCGAACATGCCGACCAGGTGGTTGAGCAGCTAGTGCGCCCAACCGGTATTGTCGATCCGCAGATCCAGTTGCGCACCGCACATGATCAGGTCGATGACCTGTTATCGGAGCTGCGTGCTCGCGCTGCGCTTGGCGAGCGGGCTCTGGTCACGACGCTGACCAAGCGCATGGCCGAGGATCTCAGCGAATACTTGGCCGAACAAGGCGTGCAGGTGCGTTATTTGCATTCTGATATTGATACTGTGGAGCGGGTCGAGATTCTGCGCGAGCTACGGCGCGGGGTTTTCGATGTCTTGGTCGGTATCAACCTGTTGCGCGAAGGCTTAGACCTGCCTGAGGTATCGTTGGTTGCCATTCTCGATGCCGACCGCGAGGGCTACTTGCGCTCAGAGAGTGCGCTGGTGCAGACCATGGGCAGAGCCGCACGCCACCTGAATGGCACAGCCATTCTTTATGCCGACAAAACCACCGATTCGATGCGTCGCGCCATTGATGAGACCGAGCGCCGTCGCGCCTACCAAGAAGCCTTTAATAGCAAACATGGTATTCGTCCAGTGAGCGCACAACGCAAGATCAGCGATGTGATGGAACTAGGCGATGATTATCAGCGTTCAGGCAGGCGTGGCACTGCCAAAGCCAAGCGTCCTGGAACCCCCAGTGTAGATGTCAGCGGGATGTCGGCAAAGGCATTGGGCGGAGCTCTCAAGCAACTGGAGGAGGCGATGTATCGTCACGCAGAGAATATGGAGTACGAGGAGGCGGCGCAGCTGCGTGACCAGCTCACGGCCATGCGTGAAGCAGCGTTTCAGGGCAGTAGCGCAGTGGGCAATGATGCCCGCAAAATACTATAATTGCGCTAGGGAATGCGGCATCCGGCGCGGTGTTCCCCCCACATAACAGGCGCGTAGCTCAGTTGGTTTAGAGCACCACCTTGACATGGTGGGGGTCGTTGGTTCGAATCCAATCGCGCCTACCATCGTTTATATCTGCAGACGGGCTGGTTGCTCACATGCCAAAAATTTTCTTGCCTGACGGCAGCTCATATCACTACGATGGGGTGGTTAATGCCGCCGCAGTTGCTGAGGACATTGGCCCTGGTCTAGCCAAGGCCGCGCTGGCCGCTGAGCTAGATGGGCAGCTGGTAGATCTCTGTGATCCGATCTCAGATGATGCCCAATTGCGCCTGATTACAGCGCGAGATCCAAAGGGCTTAGAGGTGATCCGGCACTCCTGTGCACACCTGCTAGGGCAAGCGGTCAAGCAATTGTTCCCCGCAGCGCAGATGGCGATCGGACCGGTGATTGAACATGGCTTTTACTACGATATCGCGTGTGAGCAAAGTTTCACACCGAGCGACTTAGAGCGCATCGCTCAGCGTATGGTTGAGTTGATTGATAGAGAAGAGGATGTCATCAAGCACATGACCCCGCGTGCCGATGCGATACGCATTTTCCGCGAGCGCGGTGAGACCTACAAGCTGCGTTTGATTGAGGGATTACCCGAAGCCCAGGAGTTGGGACTCTACCACCATGGCGAGTACATTGATATGTGTCGCGGTCCCCATGTGCCAAATACCCGTTTTCTCAAGGCCTTCAAGTTGACGCACCTCGCAGGAGCCTACTGGCGCGGCGATACCGCTAACGAGATGCTCCAGCGTATCTATGGCACCGCCTGGGACTCCGCCAAGCAGCTACGAGCACATCTCAATCGCCTCGAAGAAGCCAAAAAACGCGACCATCGCCGCCTCGGTGCGCGTCTGGATTTATTCCACTTTGAAGAAGAGGCTCCTGGCATGGTATTTTGGCACCAACGCGGCTGGCGGCTGTTTCGCTTGGTCGAAGAACACATCCGCCGTGCGTTAGGTGATGATTACCACGAGGTACACACGCCACAGATGCTCGACCGCTCACTGTGGGAGCGCTCCGGACACTGGGACAAGTTTGGCGACATGATCTTTGCCACCACCTCAGAGAAGCGTGACTATGCGGTGAAGCCGATGAACTGCCCAGCGCATGTCCGGCTCTTCCAGAACCAGCTGCGCAGTCATCGCGAACTGCCTTATCGGATTGCCGAATTTGGTGTGGTACACCGCAATGAGGCTTCTGGAACACTGCACGGG
>JABABF010000088.1 GCA_014238345.1 Gammaproteobacteria bacterium | reverse complement strand
GATGTGGTCAAAACCGAGTCGGTGGTCGATTTCACTGTGCAAGAGGAATGGCCCGACCGGTTGTTTCGCGACTTCACCTCCTCCCTCGCCCACAGCTTGGCCGGCTATTTTTCCGAGCTACGCTGATGCTCACTGGCGAGTTGCCGCGTCGGGTGCGCCCGGCACAGCTAGTCGGTCGTAGCATCAATGGCACCCTGTCGCTGGAGCGACTGCCTCGGCTGGCAGAATATGCAGCGGGCGGCTCGCTGTCAGCCAGCTTGGCCTTTGCCGAGGATCAGGCGCAGCGTTACCTATTGGTGACTGGCGAAGTGCGTGCCGTATTGCGCCTGCCCTGTCAGCGTTGTCTCACTGAGATGGATTGGTCTTTTGAGACCAATGTCCAGTGGGGTTTGGCGGGCGACGATGCCGTTGCCGCACACCTGTCCAAGACGCTCGACCTCGACCCAGTATTGCTGGAGCGCGATGGCACACTCGACTTAGAGGAGTCGCTCAGCGACGAGGTACTGCTCGGGGCGCCGATGGATGCCATGCACAGCACTGCCTGCTCTGACACGGCACTCTGGCGCAGTGGCGATGTCGCCTGAGCGAGGCATTACAATAGTGGCGTGATGGAATAATGGAGCGATCAGGGAAATGGCGGTACAGAAGCGGCGCAAGAGCCGGTCGAGGCGCGATATGCGCCGCTCTCACGACAGTTTGCCAGCGCCGACATTGTCGGCAGACCCGCTGAGCGGTGAGCTACACCGTCGTCATACGGTTACCGCAGACGGTTTTTACCGTGGTCAGCGGCTGTTCGAGTCTCCTGCAGAGCGTAAAGTTGACCCCGAAGTTAACCCCGAAGTTAACGAGGTGCAAGCAGAGAGCCCAGCGGGCGATTCCCCCCGCCACTGATGGGCGCAGCTGAACCCACCTCTAGCCCGCCACCCTTTGCTTTGCTATTCCCGGGGCAGGGCTCACAGAGTGTCGGTATGCTCGCTGCAGCCGCCGCCACCGACACGGTGGTGCGCGAGACTTTTGACGAGGCCTCCGGAGTGCTGGGTGAGGATCTCTGGCAACTCAGCGCCGAGGGTCCAGCAGAGCGCTTGCAGTTGACGGCTAATACGCAACCAGTCTTACTGGCCGCGGGCGTGGCACTGTGGCGTTCGTGGTGCGCGGCGGGTGGGGCAGCACCCCAGCTGATGGCGGGACACAGCCTCGGTGAGTTCACGGCGCTGGTCTGTGCTGGGTCGCTGGACTTTGCCGATGCCCTGCGCGTTGTGCGCTTGCGTGGCACGGCGATGCAGGAGGCTGTGCCAGTCGGGGAAGGGGCGATGGCTGCCGTGATGGGCTTGGATGATGCACGGGTTGAGGAACTGTGTGCCGCAGCGAGTCAGGCGGATTGCGTTGCCGCTGTCAACTACAACGCTCCGGGTCAAGTGGTTATCGCCGGTCATTTGGCGGCGGTCGACCGAGCAGTGGCGTTGTGTCGGCAGGCTAGCGCTCGGCGTACGGTGTCGTTGCCAGTCAGTGCACCGTTCCATTCGTCGCTGATGCGCCCGGCGGCAGAGCGACTGCGGGAGGCGCTGGCACCGCTCGCCATCGCTGTGCCCGCTGTGCCAGTGGTACACAATATTGATGCCGAGTGTCACTCCTCTCCAGACCAGATCCGCACTGCTTTGATTAGCCAGACCGCGAGCCCAGTGCTGTGGTCGCGCAGTGTGTCCCGTATCGCCGCCACTGGGGTCAATATTTTCTTGGAATGCGGCCCTGGGCGAGTGTTGTGTGGTCTACTCAAGCGTATCCTCGGCGCGACTGAGTACCGCGCTTTTAGTCTTGAAGAGCCAGCGCAACGCGATGCGGCGTTGCGTCACCTAAGTGGCGGTGTGGCGGCGTGAGTGCCACCGCTCCGCTGGCTGGGCAGCTGGCGCTGGTCACAGGAGCTAGCCGCGGCATTGGTCGTGCTGTCGCCGAGCGATTGGCGGCGGATGGCGCTGTGGTGGTAGGTACTTCGCGCAGTGCTGAGGGAGCTGCCACCATTGATCAGCTGTTGGCGGGTAGTGACGGCTTTGGCTTGGTTCTTGATTCCTGTGATGCGCAGGCATTGCCCGTTGCGCTGGCTGATATCAGGCAGCGTGCAGGTGCCCATCCCAGCATCTTGGTCAACAATGCTGGCATCACCCGAGACACACTGTTGCTACGTCTGGGCGAAGCAGCGTGGCAGGAAGTGTTGGAGACCAATCTCAGCGCCGTCTATCGCATGTGTCGCGCGGTAGCGCGGCAGATGTTGACCAGCCGTTACGGTCGCATCATCAACATCAGCTCAGTGGTGGGCAGTGCGGGCAATCCTGGCCAGTCCAACTACGCCGCATCCAAGGCGGGTCTGGAAGGTTTCAGCCGTGCCGTGGCGCTGGAGCTCGGCCCCCGGGGCATCACGGTTAACTCGGTGGCACCGGGTTATATCGATACCGACATGACTCGCACGATGCCGCCCCAAGCTGCGGCATCGTTGCGCGAGCGCATCCCGCTCCGGCGTCTGGGCAAACCTGAGGAGGTGGCGGCGGTGGTTGCGTTTTTGGCTGGCGCTGGCGGAGCCTACATCACAGGAGCCACACTCCATGTTAACGGTGGCTTGTATCTTTGAAGTGCCACAGGTTGGTTCACTTGACTTTAGATGGGGATAGCTATAACATGAGAGGGTCTTATCGGTGTGCTGGGGCGGTTTTAGCCCCGCGGTATCTTGGCATATTTGAGAGGGCAAAGTGACACTGGCATCAGCGTCAATAAACCAAGAATGATGATTATCAACAGCAATCAATGGATTACAGGGGGTCAGGGAGCCATGTCAATGCACGGTCAACAACAGCCATGCGCATGCGAGCGCCGAGGCATTAGCGGCAACAGTATTGGTATTGTGGTGTACACCAGATCCATGTTCATGGCAATGGCGATGGCAATGGCGGTGGCGGTGGCAATGGTATTACCTCCTTCGTCGTACGCCCAACAGCAAGATGTGGGGGGCTTCGACAGTTTGCCAGGCTCCTTTGGGGAAGCTGAGCAGGGGGGGGCGGCTCTCGCTCTCTTGCAACAGTTGCAAGAATTACAGGGGATGCTGGAGAAATACCAGATATCTCTGCCGACTGAATTACTCAATGCCCAAGCATCTCAGACCTTGGTGCAGGAGTATCGGCTGATCAATGAGCGCATTATGGTGCTCCAGAAAATGGGCGAATTGTTGGATGTCTATAGTGCATTGGTCGATAAGGCTCAACGCGATAAAGCGAGTTTGCCTCCACAGCTCCTGTTATATTTCTACAAGGTTGGCATCGGTGACCTCGCTTTGGCATTGAATCCTGAACAACTTATTCAGGGCGACCAACAGAGTTCCCAGATTGACAGCGGTAGCGACGATGCTGATATTTCAGATGCTGATCGCGCTGGCTTGGCTCTGGTCGATGATTTGGTGAAGATCCATTGGGCTAGCAACATGGATGGCGGCGATGTATTGCCCGAACAGCCAGTGCGCTTAGTCGCCTCTTTTGGTGGCGAATATTACGAAATAAAAACTGGCGATCGCATAGCTGGCTTTGAGATCGGAGCAGCGGATGATAGCGGTGTGGGAGTGATGGTTTTCCGTGGCGAGGATACTTTTGCGCTGAAATTCTAAGTTTAATCGGCGGCATGTAATCTTAGGGAGAGTCACAATGGCTGAAGAAGAAAAAAGCGGATTGCTTTCCCGTCTATTCGGTGGGGGCGATGATGACACTACCGTCATTGTCGATTCTAGCCAGCAAGAGGAGGGCACCACCCAGGCCGATTACATCGTAGAGCAGGCCGAATTATTGGGCGTTCCTGCGATCTTAGCACGTAAAGATTTGCCTGACCAGCGTCCGGTCACTAGTGCTCACGGGCAGCTTTACAAATGGGCTGTAGAGCAGCCCGACTTCCTCTGTTTATTAGCAGACAAAGCCACGTTGGTCACCTCTAAGCCTTCGCATCCGAGCGTGCAGACAGCCAAGAACTTGTTGGCCAGTATGGGCAATCAGCCAGTGGTGCGTCCGGCCACTCAGAATGTCGTGCGTTACTTGCGCGAGCGGCTGACGGACGAGACAGCGGCTGCGGCTGATGTGGCTGCACAGGAGATGGCGCAGATCAGTAACACGACTACTGATGTGCAGCGCCTGTTCCATGCCATTGTTGAGGCCGCCCTCAGTCGCGGAGCCTCGGACATCCATATGGAGATGCGCGAGAAGTTGACCAATATCAAGTTTCGCATTGATGGCCGCCTCTTGTTGTTTGATACAGTGGGTCGCGAGGAGCTGGTCGCGCTGGGGAACTACATGTTCAATGCCGAGGCCAAACGCGGCTCATTGCAGTTTATGCTGGATAAACCATTGCATGGTTCGCTCGACTTTCGCATGGGGTCGTTGGTTGTGCCGATCCGTCTTAGCACGGCACCCGATGTGCGTGGTATTGATATCTTTTTGCGCATTTGGCGTCCTGATACTGGTGGCATCAAGATTGAAAATACGGGCTATTCCCCCTTGCAGATTTCGCTGATGAAAGAGGCCATGGCTCGCCCCTATGGTGTGATTGTAATGTCTGGCCCTACGGGTTCAGGCAAGAGCACATCGCTGACTGCCCTGTTGGAGACAGTGGATCCGCAATACAAGATTGTCTCCCTAGAGGAACCCGTGGAGCGCATGTTGCCGAATGTAACTCATGTTCCGATCGCCATGCATGTCGCAGAGAGTGGCTGGGATACCCTGCGTGCTTCACTAAACCGGTGGGATACCAATATCAATATGCTGGGTGAGGTCAAGGATCGTAGCACGGCGGAAGCGATCAAGGATCTCGCGACTTCAGGTAAATTGTGCGTGACCACATTGCACTCCTCCAATGTGTTGTCGATTCCCTCCCGTCTTGAGGATCTCGGTGTTGAGGCATCGATGATCTACGACCCCAATTTCCTCGTCTGTTTGATTAATCAGCGCCTGTTGCCGCAGAGCTGCGAGAACTGCCGTGTGCCAATGAGCAAATATGTTGATCGCCTGGACATTTACACCCGCAACCGTTACAAAAAGATTTTTGAAGGGCATGAGAATGAGGTGTACTTCTTGGGGACTGGTTGCAGTCAGTGTGAAGGGTCTGGTATCTCGGGACGGCGCTTAGCTGCCGAGGTGGTAATGGTCGATGATGATGGTCGTGCTTTTATTCGTCAGCGCGATCAGATGGGCTGGCGCGGGTACTTGATGGAGCGCGGTTGGGACCCTATTGTCCATCATGTTATGAGTCATATTCTCTGCGGAGCAGTAGACCCTCTGGTAGCTGAGCGCGCCATTGGTCTGCTCGACTCCTCGACCCAAGTGCAATTTGATTACAAATTGCGCCAAGAGGCCTTGGATGCCGCCATAGCTCGGGAGAAGGAAGAAGAGCAAGCGTCTTCAGGTCAAAGCGCAGATGGATCGACCGACAGCCAACAGCAGGCGGCATCTTGATGTTGCTTGATGTTGCTTAATGTTGACTGTAGCCATGCTCTCCAGCCCATTGCCGGCTGCTCTAGGCGATTCGGATTAGGTGTCTAGATGTCATTCTTTGAGGATTTAAACGATGGTGTATTGCGCTTGCAATTTGGGCGTAAACAACAGTCGGACTATGTGCGCTCTTTCTTTTCCCTGCTCAAAGAGGGAGTGCCGTTACGCGATGCTCTGATCAACATTCGTGCTGTCGGAAATCCGGTGGATCAGATGGTGGCCA
Organism: Gammaproteobacteria bacterium; assembly: GCA_014238345.1. Lineage (GTDB taxonomy): Bacteria > Pseudomonadota > Gammaproteobacteria > JABABF01 > JABABF01 > JABABF01. The sequence goes on along the minus strand of JABABF010000088.1, from coordinate 29,397 downwards.
AGCGCATGTACGAGGCATTGCGTGCAGGTCAGCCAGTTGCGCGAGGTATGCAGGGATTATTCGACCCAGTAGTGGTCGGGTCGTTGGCCGCTGGCGAACAAACCCCCAATTTTGTTGACAATGGCTTACGCATTGCCGATATCATGGAGAGTGAGGTCGGTGTATTAGGCGAAATACTGGGCAAGCTGTTGCCACCCGTGCTCTTTTTAGCGCTTGTGGCGACCATGTACACCCAGATGCGGATACGGTTCTATCCGCTGATTCTGCATATCAAGCCGATTGAGGAATGGACTCTGCCCGGTCGCATTGTCTACCATATTGGCGATTTTTTTGTCCATCACACGCTGATTTTCTTCGTCACATCTACTACGGTCATCGTGCTATTCGGTATGTTCCTAACGCGCTATGCAGGACCTGGTCGACAGTTCATAGACCAGCTGCCGATCTTTTCCATGTACCGGCAAAATACGGCAGCCAAGACCGTTGAATCGATATCATTAGTGCTGTTGTCAGGCATGGAGATGCGCAGTGTATTGCGCCTGATGCACGACAGTTCCCCGCCATTGGCGCGGTTGTACTTGCGCAAGATGATGAACCGTCTGCAGGAGGGCGGCACACTTGCCGATGTGATTGATGTTGGATTCCTTGGCAAAAGCGAGATGTCACTGTTGAAGTTATTGGCTCAACACCGCGGTTTTATGGATGCCATGCAACGTGTCTCGCGCAAGAGTGGTGAGGCGGTACTCGACCGTGTGAGACTGACGGTTAAACCCGTGCAAGCGATACTTTTTGCCGTAGTCGGCTTAGGCTATGGCATGATGATCTTCGCTGTCTACACTAATACCCAGAACTTGCAGTCATTGTGATGAATAATCTTGGGAGTGACATACGCTCGTTGTTGCGGTCATTGTCAAATGGCAAGTATTGCACGGCTACTTGCGCAGTAATAATCAGTGCGAGTGCGGTTGTGTCGGTGAGGCGCATGTGCTATTCTTATTCTCTTGAGCATTCGGCTCTGTCCGCGGTCTAGCGGTCTCGTGGAGGCATTCAAATGAGAGTCTATACTTCCCCTAAACGATCACTTGATCTCAATCAAGGCAAGCAACGTTGGCAACGTCGGCGCGGTGCCACACTGATTGAACTGTCAGTGGTGGTGGTGATTATCGCTTTGATTATAGCGGGGGCGTTGGTGTCTTTTCTCCAAGCACAGCGAGCCAGAACCATTGCATCTGCAGTAGAGCAGAACACGAGGATTATTGCAGCGGTACAGAGTCTGGTCGGTAGTGCTGGGCTGGTGGGTGCTGGCGTATATGTTGAGTTCTTACCAAATAGTGGTATTTGGACATTCGCCCATGATTTTGAGATGACCGTTGCCGATCTTTTAGATGATGTGGTTTTTCGCATCGCCAGTGAGGGTGATATAGTAGGATTGGCTTCGCCAGCACTCTTTAGAGGTGCCAACCCTTGGGGCGAGGATATAGAGTTGCTATCCTATAATCTGGTGTCTATAGTGGTGCGCCACCACGGGGTGCCAACTCATGCATTACAGGGATTTGCGAATGTACTGGATACGGGGGCAGCGCAAGTGGCGACTGACATTGCTGGGGCAGAGGCATTGAGAGACAACGCTGATTTTGTCATTGCCTCAGGCTCGGATTATGAGTTGTTCGCCGATAGTCCGATCAGCGCTCCCGATGAAAATTTCAGCTTTGTAGACGGCTTATACTTGCTCCTGAGCCGTTAAACTAGTTCGTCAACTGAGCCGTTATTTTGTTGCCCGATTGATCTGGTGAGCACTAAATCACTAGAGTAGCCACGAGGAACTCTGGTTGAGTTCTCCATCGTGGTGGTGACGATTGCCTTGCTACTCGCCTCGGCACTCAGCCGATTTTACTGGCGGCGCCCTAATCGCTTAAGGCTTAAGGTATAGTCTGCCCATTTCACGCCAAGCGCAATCCAGCATTCCCTAATCCGGAAATGAGCCTTTGGGATGAGTGCCTGCTAAGGCATGTCCGATCCTTGCTCGATCAATCGGTGACCACGCCAGTGTCTTTTGGCACTAGGCAATCAGTGCTATCTTGGCTCAATCACTAGGCGGCACCACGGCTCAGCGGGGGTCGATAACCCTGCTGTTACCAGTGTAGAGGGGGGGTTGACACAGCCTGCGCTGATGCCTTAGAGTGGGGATGTGTCCGTGTCTCTGGTAGTGAGGTGGCCTCAACGGCAGAACCTTCTAGCAGTCAACACAATCAAACCAAATAACAAACGGAGTAACTCCAAATGAACCAAAAACTGCAAGCCCTTCGCGGGCAACAGCAACAGCAGGGCGCCACACTGATCGAATTATCGGTCGTTGTGGTCATCATTGCCCTGATCGTAGCGGGTGCGCTTATCTCCTTTAGGCAGGTACAGCGCTCCCAGACCGTCACTGCGGCAGCGGCACTTAGTGCCAATCTCGTATCAGCCATCGCCCGCATCAGCGGCGCCGTTGGCCCAGCAGGCTCTGGCCTTCTGAACTGTGGCACATCTTCGTGCCCGGTGTCAGACACAGCCACGGCTCTCATCACTGATGCACTGGGTGACTCACGTCTCGCCACAGCGGCGCAAGGCTTCACCGCTGCCGCTGGTGCAGGTGCAACGCGCTCTACTGGCTCCAGCGCTGGGTTCGCAAGCGCGAATCCATGGGGTGGTGATGTGGTGTTGTTTTCATTCAACACTCGCTCCATCGTGATTCGTCACGATAGCGTTCCTAGCTATGCCGTGGCTCCATTAGTCAATGCATTAGACTTGGGAGCGGCAGCGATTGCTTCGAATGCAGCTGAGCAAAACACTATGGCAACGTCGGGGGGTCTCAACTACCTCGCCACTGCACAGTATCAGGCTGCCACCTACGCCCCTCCAGGGGATAGTGCCACGCTCAGCGCTGTGGATGCCCTCTACTCGTTCTGAACGATTGGCTGGCATAAGAGAGAGTTGATCTGCTGAAGCGATCTACTATTGTCGTCACCGAATATCGGCGGCGCGGACACACTATTAGGTGGGGCATCTACTCCGTTGAGGAGAGATGCCCTTTTTTTTACCTTTATCCGGCATTTTCTGTTCCCAGCTTAGGCGCTTTTAGAAGTGATGATTGAGTGGGGATGGTTGGGCGAATTGCGTCTTGTGCTGGAGGCGGTGCCATGGCTTGGCCCGATGCTGTCAATACTGGTAGGTGCCAGCACGGGGAGTTTCCTCAATATGATGGTGCACCGCTTGCCATTGATGGCCGAGCGTCGTGTGGCACTGTTAGGCGGTGTGGCTCCCGAGCAGTTGCCTGGTGGCTCTGCTCCCTACAATCTAGCCGTGCCGCGCTCGCATTGCCCAGCTTGCCAATGCCCGATTCCCGCTTGGCACAACATCCCGTTACTGAGTTATCTTTGGTTGCGCGGCTGTTGTGCTGGCTGTGGCGCACGCATCCCCGCCCGTTATCTATGGCTGGAATTGATGGCGGTGGTGCTATTCTCTCTCGCCGCTTGGCGCGTGGGCGGCGAGCTGGTGGTGCTACTGATGCTGTGGGTGGCACTTGGTTGCTGGCTCGCTGCACTGTGTTTGGTGTTGGAGCATGACTGGTTGCCGACTGCCATTGCTTGGTGGCCGCTGTGGCTCGGCCTGTTATCGGCCGTGTCCGACCCTGTTACAGCCGCTGTGGCGCTGTGGGCGGCGGGTGGCGCGGTGGCCTTGGTTGCGCTGTGGCTGCGGTGGCGGCATCGTGTCTGGCCAGAGCTGGAATTGCTGGCGCTGGCCGCTGCCGCAGGGGCTTGGGGCGGCTGGGTCGGGCTGGTTTGCCTAGTGGTCATGTTGTTGTTAGCTGACAGATGGCCGCTACGGGGGGGGGGCTTGGCGGTGCCGTTGGTGCTCGCTAGCATCGCCGCCGCCTTGTTGGTGGCTTGAATTGTTGGTGTGGTGGTGCTTGGTGCACAGCGGTGTGCATCGGCTATAATGACTCATCGCTATTTTGCATGCTAGTGATGGCATCGACATCGCGCTCGTGTAGCTGCACAGGTAATGTGTAAGTGGTTACGGGCAACGGGCTTGTCAAGCCACTGGGCGATCGCTGGCTTGATATCCCATGACGCAGCAATCGCGCCCTATTTATGATTTGCGGTATCGCCGCCAGCGCGCCACTACGCTGATTGAGCTATCTATCTCACTGGCCGTGATCGTGGTCATCGCTTCTGCGGCGGTTTTTCTGCGTGAGGATTCCCGCAAGGATGCTCAGGGTCAGCTAAGTCTAGTGATCATGGAGGATATAGCGCTTAGGGCAGAACGATTCTATTGGCAGAATTGTCGGGCGATTGAGCAGGGATTGACGGAGCTTTTCGAGTCAGGTGCAGATGACAGGCGTTTGGTGGTGGTCAACAGCAATGGCCAGCTAAACTCTCACGCCAGCTTGTCGTTGTCGTTGACCGATGTGCAGGCCGGAGCAAATGCGTTGACCAGTACTTTCTACGATGTCTACTATGAGCGATACCCCCCGAGTTTAGAGGCTTCAGTGCTGGCGATTACGGGGGAGGTGGGTACACGTCCTGCGGAGCGTCAACTGACCCATATACTAGTACAACTCCCGATGCTAGAAAATATGACAGAGTTCCAGGCTAGTAGACGGATTCTCCCTTACCTAGGGAGACACCGGGTGGCGTTACAAGAGGATAGAAGTATAAATCGCGCCACCGTGACGCTCCGTACACCAATTACCAACGCCATTGCCAGTGATAGCTCGGTGCAAGGTTATGAAGCTGCGGTGCAGGCCGTTGCATTGGGGGGATTGGGAGCATTTGCGAGTAGCGCAGCATTAGACCCCTGTGCGGCTGTTGGTTCGATGCCCTAAATAGGGATATTCCTTTTGCCCTACTAGTGCTGTGAAAAGTGCCATGAAACTAGTGCCATGAAACGCCTGCTTACAGGGATGTGGTCTGTTATAATCGCATTGTAGACACAACTTCAGGTTTGGCTGTTGTGCGGAGCTGTTCTGAGCGCATGAATTTTATTTTCAACTCCCATCAGCATATCGCGCCGTTGCGCCGTTGTCGCGGCATCACCTTGATTGATCTCTCGGTGTTATTAGTGTTTTTAGCAATCGCACTGGCCATTGGAACTTTGGAGAAAGTGCGCGACCAATCGCGCAATTATGCCATCGCACATGGCTTGGAACTGCGCCAAATACTCAATGCGGCACTGGTGCATCGTTACCATATGGGTGAGTGGCCCCTGAATAGCTGCTCTCGCCTGCATGCAGTCAGTAGCCGTGACTGCAATGGCGATGGCCGTAGCGATGACTTGGACTATAGCGGTATGACGGCTCTGGTGGAAGCGGGTCGCTTGCCTGCTTTGCCGCGCTACATAGAAAACCAAGCGCGCGGTGGCGAGTGGGTCGCCCTACAACCATGGACGGTGGCCAGTGCAGCGGTATCTACCCGGAGTGGTCTCGCCGCCGTGTTGACATCGGATAGCCTGCGTATGGAGACCATCGTGCAGGCATCGATTTCCCGCTATGCTGGCTACATCGCCCGTCTCATACCCGGAGCGCAGGTTGTGGAGCAAGCTGGGGAGACGCGGCTGGTCAGCATAGTCCGGTTTGGTGGTTATAACGATATCCTGCTGGCACAACTTTTTCCTACCGATGTAGATAGGGATATAGCGACCGTGTTTACTGACCGGCTCGTTATTGACCGGCGGGTGGTGTTGGATGCCCCGCAACCGGGGTTGCTCCGGGTGCGCCCCTATCTAGATGCGGCTGGTGGCTCAGTGCGTATCAATGTGGAAGGCCAGCGTCTTGGCACAGCGACTGATGGTGCCGTGCCGATCGTTACGAGTTCTCTCTCAGTTGGGAGTGCTATCCCTATATCGGTTGACGGTGCCGCAGTGTCAACTTCAGTAACCGCCAATATCAGCCCTGCTCCCGCGCTGATCTTCGGTGTCGCTGCACTGGAGACTGTTGGCAGCAATTCTGATTACGGCAACCGTGTTGAATTACGGGCTTTACCCGACCGCCTGCAAATTGTTGAAAGACTGACGGCGGGCTATTTCGACGATGGCATCACGCTGTTGCGTCAGAGCAGCTTGGACGACCGCCCCGCGTTGCGCGCCGTGACTATAGACCCTGTTACGGGTGGATTGATCCACACTAGCACGGGCAATCTGCAGTCATATTTTGCTTATCCAGGCGACTACAGCACCCAGTCGCTGGTCATTGATGCCGCAGCTGCTGCCAGTAGCGCAGGGGATTTGCGCACCGAGGCGACTCGCACCGCTCTATTGCTCGGCGGTATTTACGATCACCCTAGCGGGAGTCCAGCTATTTTCCCGGATCCCGCAACAGTTCCAGCGGGGGCATCCGATCGTATACGCGATGCCAGGGAGGGAGATGCGCGCGTTGCCCTAGGGCTGTCGGTTCGCTACTACAGTAGCGGTGCGCCGCGTCTATTGGGGTCGCTGAGGGGCTTACTCCACGATCAGCTGTTCTTGGATGAGAACCCGCTGGTGTATCCGGCGGGAGCGGCTGCGCTCAGCATCCAAGAGTTACTGGATTTCTGCACACTACCAGCGTTGTTGTCGATATCGGGGTCTACATCCTGTGGTAATCCAGCCGATGCTGGGGCGATGTTCACCATTGCCTCGCAGACTGAGGATGCAGCAATGGTATTGCCGAAGCTCAGTGTGTACTTCAGCGACGATGGCGGTTTTGTAGAGATTGGCGATGGTGTTGATGGTAGCCTAGAGCTGTGGTCTGATGAGAGCCTGAGTAATTCCAGTGATGTGGTGCGTGAGCCTGGTCTGCATCAACGTGCTTTATTCAGCGCTGCGGGGCTGTCGGTGGGTGATTACGACAGCTACTTCAACTTCAGCGATGCTCGTGCGCCACGGGCTGCCCGGGTGCACCTAGGGCTTGCGGTTGATACGGATATTTACAGCTATGCTCATAGCAGTGGTGTCCAGCGCCAAGTGACCATAGAGGAGACCGAGGCTACGAACCGCAGTGCTTGGCCAGTGGTTTTGGGGAAAATTACGACCAGCACCACCAGCTTAGATGTGATCGACTTCGGTGGTAATACGGCTGGCGGTCGCACACCGTTGCGATTGCTGGGAGCCGCTGCGTTGGAGTTCAACATGCCGCTCGGGTTGTGGTATGGTGAGAGCAACTATCCTGTTGCCAGCTCGGGCACAGACATTGTGCGTGGCCTACAAATTGGCATGTTGACTGCACAGAGCATCTCCCACTTGGCTTGTTGGGCCTGTACTGCCTCATCGGAAGGGGTGAGTTGTCCGGCTCCCGGAGATAGTCCTCGCTATGTGTGCCCGTAGTTACTTGCGGCAATTGCGTTGCCGTGGTGCGACGTTGATTGAGTTGTCAATCGTAATTTCGTTGATTGTCATCCTCTCAGCGCTTTATCTAGACTACGATCAGCGCAGAATTCATGAACAGATCGTTGCTCAAGTGGCGACCGAAATACAGAGCATGGTTGATGCCGCCATGGCTTACCAGATACACGAAGGTGTTTGGCCGCTCGATGATTGTATTTACAACGCTTATATAGAGGGAGAGCGGTCGGACTGCAATGCTGATCTTGTGCGCGACTTCAGGGATATTAACGGCCTCAGGGAGCTAGTTGCCTCAGGTTATCTCAAAGATAAAGGTCTCAGTGCCTTGGGGATCGGGCAATTCGCTCGGGGCAAGACACTCTTTGATACGCAGGTTATCATGTCGCCAGTGCATCGTATCGCTCCTGCACAGAGAACCGCGCTCAGTACGCTTCTCTCTCCTCAGGCTCCACTTTTTCCCGCGGAGCATGGGCGCTACCACACCACAGCTTATTGGGAGATTTATGAACCCGGGGATAGCCGGTTGCTGACCATTACTTCGACGGGGACGTATCATCCTGGGGATGCTCCTGGGCTCCGGATACGCTACATCTTGCCTCGAGGAGACGAAGGTCCTTATGGTTGCTTTGCCCGCGATATCTCTCAGCGGGTTCCCAACGCAACGTTGGTGCAGTCACTGTTTGGTGTCCAGTATGAGCCAGATCCCCCGTTGCTAGTGACGGGGGTTCCGGACGCTGCTGATGTCTATCACCCGGTGCCCCCCGAGGATCTGGGGAGCTGCCGTCTGGCAACACGCGAGTTAGCAGTCGAGGTGTATTTGCGGCGCTGGGAGCCACCTACTTCCTTGCCTGATGTTGAGGAACTGAGCTACGAGACGATATTCACGCCGCAGCTGCGGTTGACGAGTGCTGGGGGAGCTGGTATCCCGATGTTACTTGATGCGATGAATACCGGTGAATTGCGCTTGCGCGCTGCCGTTGCTACCCTTGAGGATGTCGCCTCGACCGATGCGATGATTCAATTTGCCAAGGCTACTACCCATCCCACGGCACCGCTCGGCGGTATTGTCACCTTGCGCGGAGTCGATGAAGGACATTTGGCAATAATGTCCGGTTATGTGCCCGGGGGTGCCGATGCTAGTCGATCCACTTTTACTCAGACAACACGCGATCATCGGCATTTGTCTTCGTTGGCTTTTGAGCGCCTTGACGGTACGCATATAGGCCTGCTCAGCGCCGACTTGCTGTCCTATGCCTACGATGATAGCTCCCTAAGTGATGTAGCCTTTATCGACCGAGCGATTACTTTGTCGGTCGGCGATGCGGCGCGTGCCAGCCGCCATGCTGGTTGGCGCGCCCATGTCAGCGAGCTCGGCACCCCGATTGCAGCACTGTCCCCTGCCGCATCACTGGAGCAGTCGGACTCATTGGGCTTGCGTCTCTACAATGTGCGCAATTATGAAGTGGGAGCCATCCGCATTTATGGCGGGCGGATGTCGATTATGCCCGGCCACAATTTCTATGGCAGTTTCAGTTCTTCTGCCTCCTTGTACTTTGTGATGGATTCCGAGGATGACGCAGGTTTGCCCGACTCTGATGCCTATCGTTATCCCGGGGATGGCATTTTGTTGAATGAATTGACTGTGGTCGAGGGTCTGCACTACGATCCGCCCGCTGGGACACTCAGCTCTGCTGGGGTACTGCAATCGCCCGCACAACGAGGGGATTTTATGCGGGTGCCATTGGTGGGTGCTGGCGCACCTGGTGGGATAGTGCCCAGCGGTTATCCCAGCGGTTTTGTTCTGAGTCCGTCTACTGCGGTCGAGCTACAATTCCATACCAACAATCTGAGATTGTCCTATGTGCCAAGGCTCATCGGCCTGGATCTCGAGTTGCATGAGGCCTCGATGAATTTGGCAGGCATGCAGATTAGCACTTTGGATTTCACTGTCAATGGCCGCGATGGGCTATTTGGACAGACTGCTATCACATCACTTGATGGAGGCATAGAGCAAGTGGAGAGCTTGAACTGTGTTGCTGGGAGCCCGCGATGCCCGACTCCCTAGGCACAGGCATCCGCCAGCGGTGGGCGGTGCGCGGCGTGACATTGCTCGAGCTATCCCTGGTGCTATCAGTGCTACTACTCTTTTTCTCGCTACAACTACAGCACCGCCGCGAGGCTCACCTATTCTCTTTGGCTGACCGTGCAGCCGCTGAGCTGCGCGAAATTGTTGATGCGGCGTTGCTCTACCGTACTCATAATCAGGTGTGGCCAGTAGACTTCTGTGTCGAAGAGTTCTTAGTGACACCGACGGTTGCTGGTATTGAAGAACTCGACGACGATTGCAATGGCGACGGCAACATGGACTTAGCTGATATCTCTGGTGTGCGGCGCCTCTTGCGGGAGGGATATATACCGCCGACAGAGTGGCGCACTGAATTGGATATTATTCGTGGGGATGTAACCGATAGTGCGGATCAGCTGCTGGGAGGAACCAGGAGGGCTTTGGCGCTCGAATCTGTACTTGGTGGTGCCCTGAGATTGCAACCCGTGCCAACCACCGGGGCATCTGCGTGGCGAGTGGCGAGTTCCAGTACCTCCTATGCGGATCTTGATGTAGCGATCAACACGGCGGAAGAGCTGGCGGACTTTGCTGGTCAGCAAGGCTTGCGGTTGTATATGGAATTGCCCCGTCCATTTGCCTGCATGGCGCATTACATTGCTGCGTTAGTGCCATCTTCACGCGTGCAAAATGCCAATGCTCTGACCAGTGGCAATTGCACAACGCTTTCTAATGTTGGCATTGAGGTGCAGCGCCGTAACGAGGCGTATACGCTCTCTGAAGAGGAGTTGTTGCAGCCGCCATCAAATCCGACTGAATTAGATATTTTGTCTGCGTTGCGAGCAGGTCTATTAGTGCTCGGCGGCAATGTGCGTCTTGATGCCCCCGGCGCACGGGTTGCTCTCCCCCCCGAGTCCATCCTTAGCCCGTACTATGGGGCATTGCGTCTCGCCCCTTACGGCATTGATAGCACGCAGGCATTAGTCGTTGAGACTGCAGTGCAATTCGCCCGCCTAGCCGAGGATCCACATTTTCCATCGGCGGGTTTGGCGGTATTGGCAGCACGTCCTGGCGAGGCCGATCAAGCGGGAGCCTGTTGCGTTGCTCACTACGGTACATCTGGTTCGGCTTACGGCACGAATTATTTTCCTTATGGCGTGGCTCCGTACAGCCCCAGATCATTTGATTGGCACAACAATGTGTTGGTCATACGTCCGGGTACTCATGTGAGTTTGGCTTCTACCGACACGATCCTTGCCGCCGCCACTAGTTCTGGGACGATAACCGTGGAACTGTGGGATTATTTGCGGCAATATAGCACTTCGATCGTAGCGGGGCAGCGCGAGCTGGGGCAGCCAGCTGGTCTGAGCTACCGTGGTTCGCATCAGGTATCTGCTCAGGTGGCTGGCTTTGCTTTTGCGGGCAGTCGTGATCTAGACGATCCCGACAACCTGGTGATCGGTGGTCTGCCGACCACTGATCCATCATCATTAATTCGGCAACGCAGTGCGCTTGATCTGTACAACTCCCCAGTCGTATCGCTGGGCCCCAAAACTGCATTGCGACATGACCATGTTTATGTGGAGCGGCTAGAATTGCGCGATGTGGATTTTGTCCTCGCCCATGGTGCGCGCAACTGGCCGTGGGATGAGCAGGGCTATAGTTATGCTAGCACTCCCTATGCGGCTTCCTTGGGGCCCGTGCCGGGTTGGGAACATGCGGTGGTCGATTTCGTCTGGCCCACTGAGATTAGCATGCACAACCCGTTTCGCATGCTCAGTCCTGCAATCAGCGACAGTAGTGCTAGCGCTAGCTTGCAGACAGATTTGTTGAATATGGCGCGTGACAATAGCGCGGGTGCTGCCGTGAATACAACGACAGTTGTGATCGAGGCATCGACGGTGGGGGCATTGAGTTGTATGCAGTGTATTGGCCCGAAATGCCCCACAGATCCCAACCCTGCCACCGTGGCAGCCCCGTGCTGAACCTGTTGTGATGGCGAGGCTCTCTGCTAACTAGCCTTGCGCTACGATGAGTGTTGTGTTACCCTAGACATCGAATATCGAACAATAATCATGTTTTGTGTCAGGGTTGTTGATGTGATGTTGTGTTTGATAGTGGTAAGATATCATGCGGTTACGGTTTGCCATCCAGGGCAGTTGCGGCAGTTGAAAACGAAGCCAAAGCTGTATCAGCATCAGCAATTGTTGCAGAACAGTGAGTTGCAGAACAGTGAGCAGCGCTTGTTGATAGTGTGAAGAGAGTTTAGGAGAAAAAGATAATGGGAATAGGCATAGGAGTAAACACAGGAATAGTGTGCTCACGCTTTTCGCGTTTGCGCCTGTTGCCAAGTCTGGCGCTTGTCGCGATGGTTTGGACACTCGGTGCCTGCTCTTCCGTGGGCTCTGGCGGTGGGTTGTGGAATGTTGAGGTGCCAGTAGGTGCTAGCACCGATCTTGGGTCATCTGGACTTGCTGCTTCCGTTAGTGATAGTGGGTCGCGCGCTATTAGCGGATCAGCTATTCGTGCTGGGCACGACAATACGCCAGAAACGATCAATGTGGTGCCGCGACGGGGTCTCCACTGTTTAGATGTCGCTGCCTCGGATCTGTCTCATACAGTGCAACGGCTGGCGGGTCACTACGGTATGCGTCTTGAATGGAAGCCAGAAGAAGATCGCCGCATAGTGCAGCCTTATAAGCTGCGTTTTGACTGCTTTGAGGAAGCCTTGCAACAGCTGTTGCTGATGAACCGGCCGTTGGTGGCAGACATTTACTATCCGAATCGAGTGGTAGTGGTGCGTGATGCTGACCGGCACACCAAGGTTGACAAAACTGCGTTGCGTTGCTCAACTTCTCCTGTGCGCCTAGAGCGAGCCCTGCCAGCATGTCAAGGTGAGCAGCGCACTAGTCGGAGGGCAGCTGCTACTGATGTGGCGCCGCTGTCTCGTCGTGACCAGCGGCGGGAGCGTGCGGAGCGGCGGCGGGCTGAGCGGGCGGAGCAGGCTCAATCACAACCATCAAAACGTAGTCGGCGTAATCGGTGGGCAGTGCGTGTTGCGGTCTACGATAGTGATGCGGGTGCTCAGCGTATGTTGAAGCGGTTGCGCTCAGATAATTTCACCTCCTATTTGTCGCAGGTTCAAAGTGGCTCTCGAGTTTTTAGCGGTCTCTATGTCGGTCGTGATATGAGCAAGCGTCAAGCGGATCGTATGTCCAAGGCACTGGATCGTCGATACGGTTTGGCTACGCTAGCGGTGCAGCGTAGCGACGACCCCACTCCAACAAAGAGTCCTGATGCTGGTGCTGGTGCTGATGCTGATAAGTCAAAGTAGCAATACCGCGCAAGGAATACAATCATGAATAAGGCGAGAGACAAAATGACAGAATTTAAACAGCTAGGGGTGAGTTCGGGGAACTCAGGGGCATTAGCTAGGGCGCTTATTAGTGCTGGTTCTGGTTCTGGGGCTGATAAGGCGTTTAAGGCGTTAGGGATGCTGATGGCGGTGCCCGTGTTCCTACTACTTTCTTCATGTGAATCATTTGATTTTTCGGCGCGAACTGGTGGCGCTATTACAGAGCCAGCCCCGCTGGTTACGGACAAAGCAGCCGCAGCTAAGGCAACCACTAAATCCTCAGCGAAAAAATCAAAAGTTGCCAAGAAAGCTGCCAAGAAAGCTGCTAAATCCGCGGCAACTCAGACTAAAAAAGCACGTGTTGTTGATCCCCGTAAACGAGCGGCGGCAATTGCGGCTTCCATGCGCAGGGAAGAGGCCAAGTGTCAGCGGGCGGGGGCTGGTGCAGATCAATACCGATGGACACTGCGTATAGCTGTCTATGATGATATGGCTAGTGCACAGCATCTGTATTCGACCCTTGATACCTTGGGCTTCCCGGTCTATTTGCGGGAGTCGGGTAGTACTGTGGGACTCTATACCGGGCGTGCAGTGAGTTGTGGCGACGCTCTGCAGGCCAAGCGCATCTTAGATCCCCCGCACTCTCTAGATACAGTGGTGGAGCGCTACCGCTAAACCGCTGATCACAGATACAAAAAACTCAGGTATAGAGTGGCTTTAGCAGGCAAACTCTACAGACCCAAACGAGGAATGCAATGATTAGAAACAGGACAAGTGCGGCAAGTGCTGGGCTATGGCTAGTAGGGCGAGGACGGGTCGTGCGAAGCATCATCAGTAGCGGTGGGCAAAGTTTAAGTGTGCTGGGGCTACTGGCATTAGTGCTGATGCCGTTATCTGGGTGTGGGATCATTAGATCACTATCTGGTGGTGATATCGCTAATCAGATTAATGAACATCGCTTTTACCTGAAAGATGATATGGAGCAATTGCGTGAGTCGCAGTTCCCTGAGCGCCCTTTAGTGCGCTTCCATGACTCGCCCTATACCGCCTTTGAGTGGGTGTCGCGCGATGCACAAATGGCGTGGTTGCAAGAGCGCGTAGTGGTTAATGCACGGGATCTGCCGTTGGAGTGGCTCATGAATCAGGTGATGTTGCAAATCGAAGACGCACCCTTGATTCTCTATGGTATAGCAGACGAGCAAGTGCAGGCGAAGGGATTGCGAGTAGCGATCAAGAAAGAAGCTGGCAACAAAAGGCTGGCTGGTGAACTGGAGCAGTTGATGTCCGGAGATAGCTGGTTGGACGCAGGGCGCCCCGTTACTCTGGATTTCGAAGGTACAGTGCAAGAGATGCTGGATCGAGTCACACAGCTGACAGACTATGCTTATACAGTAGAAGCCGAGGGTGAAGCACTCCATTGGCATGCTTATTTGACTCGCTCTTTCCGCATGATGCACCCGCAGGGTGACCAAGATTACGATATTGGTTCAAGTGGCGGCGGCGGTGGTAATGCGGGGGTGCAATCGGGCGGTGGAGGCAGTATCAGCGCCTCTTTTGGTTCGAGTAACCAGTTTGTTGGCTTTGAAGAGAATGGCGGCGAATTCTGGGATGATCTTCAAAGTGCTGTTGATGCCATCCTCGACGGCGAAGGTTCACAAGAGCAGTATATTAGTCGTGCGACAATTTCTGTTACAGCTCCGGCTGCCAAAGTATTGGCGGTAGAACGTTTTATAAATGATCTGAATACCGACATGCAGCGCAAAATGATAATTGAGTTTCGCGTTATTGAGGTGACATTAAACGACGCACATTCTTTCGGCGTGGACTGGTCAGTAGTGCAATCTCGCTTGCTGGGCTCGGATGTCAGTGTGGCGTTTGCTGGGGATGCATTAACCATTGCTAGTAGCAATACGCCTGAGCATATTTCAGGGTCTGCAGATGGCTCGCACTACATCAGTTCGGTGTTGACCGCTTTGCGTTCCCAAGGAGAGGTCAGTGTAGAGACGGCACCTAGAGCCCTGGTGTACAACCATCAGGCTGTGGAGGTGAAGCGTAGCGAAACGCTTTCTTATATTTCCGAGATCTCGCGCAATGTTGATAGTTTCGGCTCTAATGTTGTGTTTGAGCCAGGCACAATTGAGTCTGGTGTCAGTTTCTATGCACTAGTGAATATACTCGACAGTAGGCGTGTGGTGTTGCAGGTGACTGGTACATTGCGCGAAGCTACGATTGGTGCCGCTATTGATGTTGGCAACGGCTCCCAGGTCAACTTGCCTTCGCTGACAGAAAATGTTTTCAACCAGCGTGCCATGTTGCAGTCGGGGGAATCTTTGGTGCTGAGCGGTTTGCGTCGTCGTCGAGGAAATTATGGTAAGACCGCAAATACTGACTTTGATATTAACAAGAACCAAAATTGGGCCGAGGTGGAAACCATCGTAATGATCACGCCGGTTGTGATTAATAATTGACGCAGGCGCAGGTATAGGTGGGCATAAATAATGGTTCCCCACTTTTTGCGGACTATCGTTATGCAGTCATATAGTGAAAACAGGACAGGGGGAGGCAAGGTCTGATGGCTGATGAGATGGATCCTCGTGTTGCTGATGAGACGCCGCTAGCTGGTGGTGATGGTGGTGATGCTGCTGGCACAGATACGGATGCGGCAGTAGAGCAAGGGGAGCAACGTCGCCGCGTGCGGCGATCTATCACGACCGGGCTGTTGCCGGATAAAATGTTGTCTGGCGAACTGATCGTGCCGCCAGCCAGCCTGAATGATTTTGCCAATGCCCCCGTGCGGGAGACCATCCCCTATACAGCAGATCCTAAGACCACGGTGCGTTCTCGAGTACGCGAGATGTCGAAATTGTATGGCGAAGATACTGGAACCTATCTGAATTTTGTTGTTCGCCCAGGGCAGGTATCAGCAGCTTTCTACCCACGCGAGGCTCATCTTCTTGGGGAGAGCGTGCAGGCTATGATTACGGGGGGTGGGCGCGGTGGCGACCACTATATCTGGTGTGAACGTTCGCTTTCTGAGTGCTATATCGTGGTGGTGATGGATGGCATAGTGCGCGCGGATATGACGCAACCACAACAAAATACTGGGCAGGAAGTGCGACAGTGGTTGTTTACGATCCGCCGTCATTTGAGCCAGTTGCAAGAGCAAGAGGCGACTAAGCAAGCAGCTCAAGTAGCTGATAATGACGAGGAATCTGATGCGCTTGAGGCTGAAACACAGGAGACACCAGTTGTTGCGCCTTTACCAAAAATTCCACAGTTATTCCTGCGCAACCTCTCTATATCTGATCTCGGCATTAGTGGAAGTACAGCCGCACGAGTTGAGTCAGTTGAGCAGGACATATTAGAGTGGTGCTGGGATAATCCAGAACACCTCTATCCACTGTTGCCAGCTAAGCGGGCCTTACGCATGGTCTTTAGCCGAGAGAGTCGTTGGTTGCGATCTTTGGTGTTGAATATTGCTGGTGTGGTCATGGTGTCAATTGGTATTTTTTATGCATGGACAACAGTTTACCAATACTTTAAGGCGCAGGAAATCGCTGATCAGTTGGCCGAGGCAAACCAGAATCGCAGTTTGTTAGACGAAGAGGTGGCAGAGGATACTGATGTTGCAGTTGAAGAGGTTGCCCCTGAAACCGATGATTTTGATAACTTAGTGAATCGGCAATTAGGGGCATTCCTAGCGGGCCAGCGAGATGCTGGGTTGCTGTTCAATTGGGTCTTGCACAGTCTTTTGGACTTGGGCGGCGATGTCAATTCAGATACCGATGGGGCGGCCTATGGCTTTCATCGCTTGATGCATTCCTCCATTTGGTCGAATCATAACAACCTGCTGGTTGTACGGCTTTCAGGTAGTGCTTCCCGCATTACCCGTCTGCATGAAGTAGTATCCAATGATCCAGATTTTCCTTACAGCGTGCGATCCTACTCTGTTCGTAGAGCCGCCGATGGGAAGTTGGATTTACAGCGTACGCCAGCTCGTGAAGTACCTCGACTCAATGAGTTGTGGTTGGCTAGTAGCGAACCATTGTCGCTCAGCGCGCTCAGTGATGATCAAACATTAGCGTTAGATGTAGTTGCAGAGGATGATTTATTATTGTTGGATGGTGGTTTGGCTGAAGATGAGGATGGCGATGGCGGGAGCTTGTTTGGGGGTGCAGAAACTCCTGACATACCAGATCGCCAAGAATGGTTATTGCGAGAATGGGTGTCATTGTTGCGCGCTATGACTGCGCGCAACATTCGTCTGTACGAAGAGCAACGAAAGCACTACCGTGTTTACCAAATACGGGGCGACATACCTGAGTTGCACATTGATTCGTGGCGTTGGTTCGCCAAGATTTTGCATGGACGAGCCATACTATTGCAACACCTAGAATTGTCTTTTGGTCAAGACCCCCAGAGACTACGCGGGCATATTCGGCTCAGCGTTGCCTTGCCGTTACTTGTCGGGGATTCTCTTGATCAAGATATTGGCAGTGATTTGAGCATTTCTCCCCTGCCGAAGGAAAGCGAAGAGGCCGGGAAGGAACGCAGAAAAATCGTTGCTGATACAGCTAATGAAGACCGTGCTGAGCGCGGTCGGCGGCATCGTGATGGTGTCAGCGCCCGTCGCCGCCGTTAATCGATCGTTTCATGGTTCAATTATGTAG
Source organism: Gammaproteobacteria bacterium (assembly GCA_014238345.1). GTDB lineage: Bacteria > Pseudomonadota > Gammaproteobacteria > JABABF01 > JABABF01 > JABABF01. Next base: position 11,951 of record JABABF010000088.1, on the reverse strand, counting down.
TCCAATTATTTAGGGGCAGTACAAATAATACACTCTGCCAATTTTCTAGCCGTTGTAGGCTTAATATTTTAGATTGGATCGTCTGCTTTTAATGCCCTCTTGATCTGTTGTCTGAGCTGCCAAAATTAGGCTTTCCTTCTTCCCTTGAGGTCGGTCGGTCGGTAGCTAGAACTCGGGGCGCATGCCTACAGTGCAGTTCACATGGTTGCGCTGTAGCCGCACGATATCAATTATCAATCGGGTTGCTGTTTAGCCGCCCGGGGCTTGTGCCATAAAACCGCCGTCGCTGACCACCACTGAGCCAGTGGTGTAGCCTGCCGCTGCGTCACTGCCCAGAAATAGAGCTGTCCCGATAATCTCAGATCCCACAGCGACGCGTTGCATCGCTGTAGAGCGGGCGCTGAGCTCCATAAAGCCGGGCATGGCTTGTTCGGCTTTGCGCAACATATCGGTGTCATAGGGGCCTGGGGCGAGTGCATTGACACGCACTTTCCACGGAGCCCATTCAACGGCCATGCTCTGGGTCAACGCATTGAGCCCGGCTTTGGCGGCGCAATAGATGCCAACTCCTGGGCCAGGTCGCAATCCGCCGACCGAGATGACATTGATGATGGCTCCTCCGCCAGCATCGCGCATTTTCGGAGCCAATTTCGCGGCCAGATACCACGGGCCACGCAGGTTGACATTGACAATTTTCTCCCATAGACCCAAGTCGGTTTGCTCCATTGGTGCACCGAGGCCGACACCGGCATTGTTGACTAGCACATCAATGCGTCCACAGCGCTGCCAAGCCTCTTCGACGAGCTGGTCTAATTGTTTGGGGATAGCAGCATCGGCGGGGATAGCCCAGCCGATGCCGCCTGCGGCTTCAATTTCCCTAACCACCGCCATACAAGCATCAGCTTTGCGGCTGGACACCACCACCTGCGCACCAGCAACGGCGAAGCCCAGCGCCATGTTGCGCCCAATGCCGCGACTGCCGCCAGTGACTAATACACTGCGACCACTGTAGTCGAATAGTTCTGCTGGTGTGGGAATACGCCCGTGGTCAGTGGATTCGGGCACAACGATCAAACACGGCCATCAAACGGTTTCAAAGGCGATTGGCATGCGTTTGATGCCGTTGATAAAGTGGGACCGCAAAAACTCCACGGACCCGTTGATGCGCGGTTTGCGGATGTGGGAGACGATTGCCGCAAAGGTAACACGCAGCTCAAGACGAGCCAAGTGTGTGCCGAGGCAAAAATGTTCTCCATAGCCAAAAGGCCGCGATTCTCCCGCCACGGGTTCGCGCTGTGGACGCGTGATGTCAAAGCGATCCGGGTCACTAAATACCGCCTCATCGGCGCTGGCCGACTGGTAAAACAAGACGACTTTGTCACCTTTGGCGATATTGTGCTCGCCCAGTTTGAGGTCGTCCATGGCCGTGCGGCGGAAGGCGATGACCGGGGAGGCGTAACGTAGACCTTCTTCGACAGCATCTGGGATGCGCTCAGGTTCGTCGATCAGCAATTGATACTGCTCTGGGTGCTCTATCAACAGCCGCATCAGCTGGGAGGTCTGGTTGCGCGTGGTTTCATTGCCTGCCACGATGAGCAATAGCATGAAATTGCGAAACTCATCGACGGTGAGTTTCTCGCCCTCAACATTGCTTGAAAGCAGGGTGCTGACCAAGTTGTGCTCCGGAGCATCGTCTTGATTCATCCTCTCCATCAGCTGGTCGGCATAGGCATACAGGTTTGCCGCCGCCGTCGTCTGGGCATTTTTGTCCTGCGAGTATTCGGGATCATCAAAGCCGATCATGGTATTGCTCCACTCGAAGAACTGGCGGCGATCCTTCGCAGGCACGCCGAGGATATCGCAGATGGCGATTAGCGGCAGCTCGGCGGCGATATCGGCGACAAATTCGCAGTGTCCGTCCGCTACGGCCGCAGCGACGATCTCTTGTGCGCGCCGCTCGAATTTGTCGCGGTAGCTATCGACCATCGTCGGGGTGAAGGCATTGCGCACAATACGGCGGTATTTGACATGATGTGGTGGATCCATACACAGCAGGTTTTTGCGTTGCATATCCAGCTCTTCCGGAAGAGTTTCGTGTAAATAGGGCAATTTTTCCTCTGAGGAGAACAGCCGGGGGTTCTTGGAGACAAAATCAACTTCGGCTCGGCAGGTGACCGCCCAGTAGCCAGTGTCGGTATAGGGGTCGTCCAGCCAGCAGACGGGTTGGCTTTGTCGCAGTTCCCGGTACAGCTCGCGCGGTGGCCCGTTGAGATACAGATCGGCATCCAGCAACTGGATGTGTGGGCATTGACTTTGGGTGGGAGCCGGACTGTTCATCGCATTTACCATTGAAAAAGCTACTTATCAAAAATTCATTATATAGAAGGTCACGGGATGGTGCAGTGGAGGCGAATTGCATTATCGCAGTATTGGCAGAATCTGGCGATGTGTGAGGCAGTGAACATATAATGACGTAGTTGTTCAGTTGTGGTGGGGCAGAGTGGCTGGCTGTGGTGTGTTGCCTGCCTCAGCTGATGGGTGATATTAGGAGGGGTAGTGAATAGATGCCATGCTTTCAGTGTGATCTCGCCCATCAATCAGCAGGGTAATCAACTACAGTGCATTATGCGAATTCGAGATTGCCTTAGGTGTTGGGGCTACTTTATCAGTCGTGACACCCTAGGTTGATGTGATGCCTCGTCGTCATACGCCCCCCCCCCGCCGAGCTGCTGTGCGCTCGCTATTCCCATTACGGGGCTTTTTAACTCTCTATACAGTGGTTGTGGCCAGTGTTGTGGTGTTGATTCGGCGCTGGACTGAAGTTATGGGCACACTGCTGGGCAGCGATGCTACTAGCCTTGTGCTACCAGTGGCAGCGCTTATTGCCATGGCGGTGGGCGCTTGGTTGGGCTTCGGCGCTGCGCGCCGCATTGGCATGGCATTGCTCGTGGCGGTGGTCGTGCTAGCGTTGTTGGCGGTTTTTATACTTTTTGCCGACTGGAGCATACAATTTATTCTGCGTAGTGCCGTACAACTGGCTGAGCCCCCCCAAGCATTGTGGTTGCGAGGGCTGGTGCTGAGCTTGACCCCCGCCATGCTCTGCGGCCTGTTTATAGCGATGTTCGCAGCGGGGCTACGCCGCCACTCGGGTCTAGCTCCAGCTGCCTTGTCAGCGCGGTTGTTAGCGTTGGGCGGGGTCGGTGCGATGAGTGCTATTCCGATCACTGCGCTGCCATGGGATGGCGATTTTGAGCGCTCATTACTACTGCCAGTGGTGGGGGTGACCCTAGGGGGGTTGGCGGTACTCTGCTATGGTCTGTTTCGTCGTTTCTGGCCGATTGGGGAGCGCCTGTCGTGGTCATCCATGCCTTCGTCTGCGGAGCCATTACCAGCCACGCTACTGCCAGTTGTTGGAGTGGCAGCGGGGGCGATTTTCTGTACTTGGCGTGAGCTGGCTCTGCTGTGGGATGCTTGGTATGGAGCCAGCGCGTGGCTCACTGGGTGTTGCTCGCTGGCATTGGCGCTTGGGGCAGCCTTTGCCTGGCACCGAAAAGTAGCACTACCCGCACCGAGTTGGTTGTTATTGGCTGGATGTGCCATAGCACTCAGTCTGTGGTTGTTTGCTCCCGCTGTGCTATTTGCTGAGACGCTCGCCACGAGCTTGCCACAGGCCAGTACCTTAGCCTACATCCTCTATTGCCTGTTAGCGGCCTGCTGTCTGGCGTTGCTGGCGTTGCCGACGGTGGTATTGGGTGCTGTATTGCCAGCCTTACTGGGAGATGCGGTACAGCGCGCCAAGCATGATGGCGGGTGGGGGCATGGCCTCAGCTTGCTGTGGCTTGGCATCGCTTTTGGTGTCGCCCTCGCATGGAGTCATCTCATTCCCTCTATCGGCTTCGCTGCCGGGGCAGTCCCCGCTGTCATTCTGTTGTCTTGGAGCGGTATTGCAGGATTGTTGGTGGCACGGATTGGAGCCCCCGTGGCACGGCGCGCAGTCACCGCAGTCATCGCACTACTGGTCGGCGGTGCGGCGTTGGCGGCGCCATCGCCACTGCTAGGGCTGACGGCGCATCGGGCGCAAACCCTCGGTGAGGGAGCTCAGTTGTTGTGGCAGCGCCACGGCTATCTCAGTACAGCACAGCTCTACCAGTATCACAATCCACCTCTACGTGCGCTGTTTGTCAATGGACGGCAACGTGCATTGACAGCAGAGTTGCCGCTGGTTGCGGCTCTGGGGCTGAGTACTGCAACGGGGTTGCGCCACGCCTTGGCAATCGGTGCCGATGCCAATACCGGAGCCTTATTGGCATCGCGTGCACTGTTGCGACTTGATCTGTTGGAGCCCGATGCCGTTGTGTTGGAGGGATTGCATGCACTTGCCCCACAGTCATCTCGTGTGCTACTCGATCCACGGGTGCATAGACATAGTGTGTCGCCGCGCCGCTTTTTGCTGAGCACTTCGCGCCACTACGGCCTTATAGTGTCGTCGCCTCTGGGTGATGGGCGACTGTACAGTCGGGAGTTTTACCAGTTAGTGAATAGTCGGCTCAACAGTGGCGGCATCTTTGTGCAGGGTTTGCCACCACTGGGTGAGCAGGCGTTCATCGCTGTCTACAAGGCGTTGAGCCATTCTTTTAGTGATTTAGCCCTAGTTGCAGGTGGTGGTCGCTTGGTGGTCATAGCGCGGCACCAGCAGAGCTTAGAACCTCTTTCACCGACATTGTGGGAGCAACCGTGGACGCGTGATTTTTTTGCTAGTCAAGGCTTGGGGCATGCCGACGAGCTGCGTGTGCGCTTTGTCGGCTCGCGTATTTGGCTCAATGGTTATTACCTGGCGCTACCCGGACACTTGGCTCAAGATAGCATGTTGTTGGTATCTCAGCAGTTGGCTCGGGCGCACTTCACCGGCGGTCAGCAACAGAAATTACTGGCTTTGCGTGGCAGTGATGGCATCTCGCTCAGTGCGGAGCTCAGTCCCTTTGCATTGCGCTCTTCCGCGCAGGAGCTCAGTGTACTCGGCGACCCGCCGGACCTATATTTTGCCGAACGTGCGCGTGCGCTGGCCGAGGCTCTAGAGCATGGCGGTGACGATCTATCCATCCCCGCTGTGGCGGCGCTCAGCCGCCCATGTGCCGCCGCCGCAACGGTGCAGCTGTGTGGCGATGATTGGTTGCGGCTGGCTCGTGAACACTTGTTGCCGTTGTTGCCATGGCTGAGCGATGGGCAGGCCGTCCATTTGGTCGAAGCGCTACAGCGCTGGCGCCGAGGGCGCCAGTTCAGCGATAGCGCGGTGGTGGAATATCAGTTGTTGTTGGCGTTGAGTCGGCGCGATTGGTCGCAGGTGGCGGAGTTGGCCGCCTCCCTGTTGCCGCCAGACGATCAAACGCTCGCCACCGAAGATGATAGGCGCCATGTGCGCACCGCCTTGTTGGCTCATTTCCTCCAATTTGAGTTAGCTGAGGTGATGCTGCTGGGGAGACGCTTGTTAATGAGTAGCAGTGACCGGACTTTTCCAGTAGACTTTGCCTTGCAAACTGCTCTGGGCTATACCTCATTATTTCAGCATGTGACGCCCGCTGATACAGCGCCTCCCTGAACCTGACTGTTTGCAGATATGCAGATATACTGCCCCCCAGCGCAGTGCAATCCAGACCTGACATAGGGAGAGTTTAAAATGCCCAGCCAAAAACGCGAGATACGCTATGGCGGAGCCATGATGGGGCAGGCCGAGATCGACGCAGTCACCGCCGTAATGCGTCGCGAGCACGGCCTAATCGTCGGCGAACACGTTGCCCGTTTTGAACAGCGCGTCGCCCAGCTCATGGGAAAGCGCTATGGCGCGATGGTCAATTCTGGCAGCTCGGCTTTGATGGTGGCGTTACGTCTGCTTGATCTGCCACCGGGTGCCGAGGTTATTACTCCAACGCTGACCTTCAGCTCTGATATCGCCGCCATTGTGCATGCTGGCGGGGTGCCAGTGCTGGCCGATGTCGAGCCCGACACCTACCAGATTGATGTGGACCGCATAGAAGCGTTGATCGGCCCCGATACCCGAGCCCTGTTGGTGCCTGATCTCATCGGTGGTATGCCGGACTGGGATCGGCTGCGCGCCATTGCTGATCAGCATAAATTGGCGCTGGTCGAGGACAGTGCCGATACCCTCGGTGGCAGTTTCCGCGGGCGACCGAGCGGCGAGCGAGCCGACATCAGTATTACCAGTTTTTCGATCTACCATATCATGACTTGCTTGGGCAACGGCGGCATGGTGTGCGTTGACGACGCAGCACAGTGGGATCGCTCCCTCATGTTGCGTGCTTGGGGGCGTTCTTCGGAGAAATACCTGTTTGGATCGCGTCAACAGGACAGCGATGGGCGCTTTCTTGAAGACTTGGACGAGCTACCCTATGATGGCATGTTCATTTTTGAAGAGTTAGCCTATGGTTTTATCCCGAACGAGGCTGGGGCAGCCTTTGGCTTGGCACAGCTCGACCAGATAGAGCACTTCGCCGAGCTGCGTAACCGAAATTTTGAATCTCACCAAGCCTTCTGTCAGCGCCACGAAGATATCTTCCTGTGTACGCGCTTGCTTGATGGTGTGGAGACCACATGGATCTGCTATCCAGTGCAACTGCGCGCCGAATTGGGCTGGAGTCGGCGCGATCTGCAAGTACATTTAGAGGAGGCGGGGATATTTACACGGGTGATCTTCTCGGGCAACATCGCCCGTCAGCCGATGATGCGTGGGGTTAATTTCCGCGCGGATCCACAGGGTTTGCCCGGTGCTGATCAGGTGATGGAGCATGGGCTGATGCTCCCCTGCCACCCGACGATGGACGCAGAAGACTGCGCCTATCTCTACGAGGTCTTAGAGGAGTTCATCGCCGCTCAGCGCCACTGAATCTGATCGCGGGGTGGTGGCTACGCCATGTGCCCACAGCGCGCCTTGCCTCTGGGTCGTGTGGTGCCAGTGCCGCAGCGCTACGATCCCGACCAGCTATGCGCCCTACCGCGCACTGAGCGCGGCACTGGTTTCGATCTGTGGCGCGCTTGGGAGATTTCTTGGCTCGCCCCCGATGGCCGCCCACAGCGCTCGTGCGGAGCCTTCCTCATTCCAGCAGATTCCGCCCGCTTGCTCGAATCTAAATCGGTCAAGCTCTACCTCAACTCGTTAAACCAACACCGTGTGGCCAGCCGCGCTGCACTGGCCACACGGTTGCGCGATGATTTGTCTGCCGCCGTGGGCGCACCGGTGCGGGTGGCACTGGCTGGACTGGGCACTACGCGCGCACCGTGGGCTGCGTTGTTCCCGCCGGGGCGCTGCTTGGATCGCGAGGCGGGAGACTTCAGCTCGGTGCGCACACCGCAACCACGATGGCTCGCCACCGCAACACGATATCCAGTGCGGCGCGAGGCCTTGTACAGCTGGCTGTTTCGCTCTCTGTGTCCGGTGACTGGCCAGCCAGACTGGGCGTTGATCTGCCTGCGTTACGCTGGCTCGGCGCTGGATCGGGCAGGTTTGCTTACCTATTTGCTCTCATATCGCCGCCACCGCGCCTTCCACGAGGGTTGTGTGGCGCGCATCTGCAGTGACATCGCCAGCCACTGCTATCCGGAGCAACTTGAGGTGGCAGCACTGTTCCAGCGCCGTGGCGGCATCGATATCAATCCAGTGCGTTGGTTGCCCGGCACAGCACCAGGGGGATTGCGCCGCCATTTACTCACTGGTTTATAATTTGCTATTGTGGCACGGCGAAAATTAAGATCGCATTACTGGCTTCCCATGCTGTCCCAAGATGCCATAGGCGACATCGCGCTGACCTTCGATGATGTCCTGATCCTGCCCTCCGCTTCGGAGATCTTGCCCGCCGAGGCACAGCTCAGCACCCACATCGCACCAGATTTTGAACTCGGCATCCCGCTGTTATCGGCGGCGATGGACACCGTCACTGAATCCAAGCAAGCCATTGCAATGGCTCAGCACGGGGGGCTCGGTGTTATCCACCGCAATTTGACCGTGGAGCGTCAAGCGCAAGAAGTGCGGCGGGTCAAGAAATTTGAGAGCGCGATTGTCCGCGATCCGGTGACGGTGCCGCCGACCCAGCCGATTAAGCGGCTGTTGGCATCACAGCATCGTCTGGGCATTTCCAGTATGCCCGTGCTGGAGGAGGGGTGCCTGGTCGGTATTGTGACCAGTCGAGATCTGCGTCTTTGTGACGAGCGGCTGCGTCGCACGGGTCGCGTGGCTGATATCATGACGCGCGAGTTGGTCACGGCACCTGAAGGTACAGATTTCGCTGTAGTGCAGACCTTGATGCACGAGCATCGAGTGGAGAAAGTGCTACTCGTTGACCGCGACGATCCGGTGCAGCTGCGCGGGTTGATCACCAGCCGCGATCTACAGACCGCGCAACGTTACCCAGCGGCATCCAAGGATAGCGAGGGTCATTTGCGTGTGGCCGCTGCTATCGGGGTTGGCTCTGACAGTGTGCAGCGAGCTCAGGTGCTGGTGCAGGAGGGGGTCGACGCATTGGTGGTTGATACCGCTCATGGTCATGCGTCGCGGGTGGTTGAACGGGTGCGCGAATTGCGTGCTGAGTACCCAGAATTGTGTTTGATCGGCGGCAATATCGCCACCGCTGAGGCTGCGTTGGTGCTGGCCGAGGCCGGTGTCAACACTGTCAAAGTGGGCATTGGCACCGGCTCGATTTGCACCACCCGTGTGGTCACTGGTGTCGGGGTGCCACAGATCACAGCGCTGACCATGGTGCGTCAAGCCTTGGCCGGTCGAGACATCGGGGTTATCGCCGATGGTGGTGTGCGCCACTCAGGCGATATCGCCAAGGCCATCGCCGCCGGAGCCGATGCCGTCATGCTTGGCAATATGTTGGCTGGCACTGCCGAATCCCCGGGGCAGGTGGAGCTGTATGAGGGGCGTAGCTACAAGGCTTATCGCGGCATGGGCTCGGCGGCGGCGATGAGCGAGCACGGCGGTGATCGCTACTTTCATTTCTCGGATGGCCATGAGATGTTGCGCAACAATTCTGATAAATCGGTGCCAGAGGGTGTTGAGGGGCGGGTGCCTTTTCGTGGCTCGGTGGCCGGGGTGTTGCAGCAAATACTCGGCGGTTTGCGTGCCTGTATGGGCTACACCGGCAGTGCCACTATCACCGCGCTACGCGAGCAGTCGCAGTTCATCCGTATCAGCAATGCCGCCTGGATAGAAGGGCATGTCCACGATGTCAGCGTCACCCGAGAGGCCGTCAACTATCCGGGCAGCTGAAGCCGAGGCGAGCTCCGCCGCGGCATTGTTGGTACTGGATTTTGGCTCCCAGTATTCACAGCTGATCGCCCGTCGGGTTCGCGAGGCAGGGGTCTACTGCGAACTGCGTGCACCACAGTCCATTGATGCCGCCACCTTGCGCCGCCTAGCCCCGCGCGGGGTGATTCTCTCTGGTGGGCCGGATACGGTGGCCGAGGGCAATGCTGCGCCCGTTCCAGCGGCGGTCTTTGATGCGGGTGTGCCGATACTCGGCATCTGCTACGGCATGCAGGCGATGGCAGTGCATTTTGGAGGTCGTGTGGAGTGCGCTGGCACCGCCAGTGAGTTCGGTCGGGCACAGGCGCGACTGCTCGGCGACGGTGGCGACCTGCTTGGCGGTGCTCTTGCGCAGAGCGGTGACTTGTCGCTGTGGATGAGTCATGGCGACTTGGTGACTGAGCTGCCACCGGGCTTTGCTATCTCGGCCGCCACCGATTCAGTGCCGGTGGCGGCCATGCACGACACGACACGGCGTTGTTATGGTCTGCAGTTCCATCCGGAAGTAACGCATACACCTGAGGGAGCAGCGATCATCGCCCGCTTTGCCCGTGATGTGTGCGCGTGTCCGGCAACATGGACGGCGCACAATATTGTCGCCCACGAGGTGGCCGCTGTACGGCGGCAAGTCGGCGCTGGGCAGGTGCTGTTGGCTTTGTCTGGGGGAGTAGATTCGGCGGTGGCGGCAGTACTGCTGAGGCGTGCCATCGGCGAGCAGCTGCACTGCATTTTTGTCAACAATGGGCTGTTGCGTGCCGGGGAGGCCGAACAGGTGCGTAGCATGGTCGCGCAATTGCTCGGCAATTCGCTGATCTATGTTGATGCCGCCGACGAGTTTATGACCGCGCTGGCCGGGGTCGATGAGCCCGAGCGCAAGCGCCACATCATCGGTCACCAGTTCATTCAGATTTTTGAGCGTGAGGCCAAGCGCCTCGGCGATGTGGAGTTTTTGGGGCAGGGCACGATCTACCCTGATGTGATTGAGTCCGCTGCTTCTTCAGCACAGGCTCGGTTGATCAAATCGCACCACAATGTCGGCGGTCTTCCCGATCACATGCGTTTGCAATTAGTCGAGCCGTTGCGCAAGCTATTCAAGGATGAGGTGCGCGAGGTCGGTGCCGAGCTCGACCTGCCAGCAAAGCAGCTCCGTCGCCACCCCTTTCCCGGTCCGGGGTTGGCGGTGCGTGTACTGGGCGAGGTGACGGCTCCAGCACTGGTGACACTACGTGCCGCCGATGCGATTTTCCTCGAAGAACTGCGCCGCCGCCGTTGGTACCACCGCGTGGCGCAGGCCTTTGCAGTGTTTCTGCCAGTGCGCTCGGTCGGGGTGACTGGCGATGCGCGTCGCTACGAGCCAGTGATAGCCCTACGAGCAGTAGAGACCGAGGACTTTATGACGGCGCGCTGGGCGCGGTTGCCGCCCGCGCTATTGGCGACTGTGGCTGAGCGGATTGTCAATGAAGTGCCGGGGGTCTCGCGCGTGGTCTACGACATTTCAAGCAAGCCGCCAGCCACGGTGGAATGGGAGTAGTGGGCAACTCCTCAGCAGAGCTTGACGCGGATTCTCCAGGACGGTGCGGTGCCGCTATGAGTGAGGCTCCCGGCGACATGGAGCCGACCGTAACTCAGGCAGGGGAGGATCGGTGCTGGATGTGGCGTGCGCTGGAGTTGGCGCGGCGCGGTGCGGCGGTAGGCGAGGTGCCAGTCGGTGCAGTGTTGGTGCGCGACGGGCAGCTGTTGGGCAGTGGCTTCAATCGCCCGCGTAGCGCCGTAGATCCCAGCGCCCATGCCGAGATTGTGGCGCTGCGCGAGGCGGCGCTGGCGGTGGGCAATTACCGGCTGTTGGGCGCGACCTTATTTGTCAGCGTCGAGCCCTGTGCTATGTGCGCCGGAGCGCTCGTCCACGCCCGCGTGGAGCGTTTGGTTTTTGCTGCTCTAGAGCCTAGGGCGGGAGCGGTGAGCAGTCATTTGCAACTACTCGATCAGGCTCATCTGAACCACCGCGTCATCTGGAGTGGCGGCGTGCTAGCGGAGCACAGTGGTGCGCTGTTGCAAGATTTTTTCAAGGCGCGGCGCGGAGCCTAGGACGGTGGCATTGCAGCTGTTCTGTCTGGAGTCTGCCCGCGCTGACTTCGAATTGGCGGCTCTACGCGCCCAACTGAATGAACTCGGAGTGGCACCGCACACGCTGGAGGCGCAGTATTTTTGCGTGGCCAGCCTCAGCGCGCCACCGTCTGCTGGCTTGGCTGAGTTGCTCGGTGCCACTGCGACGGCGCTACCCGATTGGCCAGCGACCGAGCAGCGTCTCGCCGTGCCGCGCCGGGGCATGATCTCCGCTTGGGGCGACAAGGCGCAGGCGATTGTGCGGCGCGCCGGGATGGGCTGTGAGCGCCTTGAGCGTGGCATCGCCTGGCATATCGCACCGGCACCAAATTGGGATGAACTGCGTGAACTGCTCTGCGATCGTATGGTGGAGGAATTAGTGGACGGATCTGATCAGTTGGCCACTCTGCTACAGGTGCAACCGCCAGCTGGATTAGAGAGTATCTATGTGATGGGCGCTGATGGTTGGCGACATCTGCAGGCGGCGGAGAAGAGACTTGGCTTGGGTCTAACCGGGAATGAGTTGCGTCAT
>JABABF010000087.1 GCA_014238345.1 Gammaproteobacteria bacterium | reverse complement strand
TTGCACAGTAGCCGCCATGGTGATCTGAGCACCAGAATCCACTGACGTAGGGCTGACGCTTACCGTGCCCTGCACGATCCAATCAAAGCCATTGATACTCACGACAACACCGGCTGAGCAGTTGTTGCCATCATCTGATTCAGTGGCCGCTGTCGCCACGCAAGCGCCCACATAATAGGTGGCTCCTGGGGTCAGCGATGACGGCACTGAACATGATTGGCCAAGACTACCGCTATTGAGCCCAGCGTTGAGGGCTGGCACCGCCACATTACACAATAGCGTATCCGTAGTCGTAATACTTGAATCTTCGGACCAATAAAAATTCAAGGTGGTCGACAATGCCCCCCGTGTACCCTGATTCTGCACCACTGCCTCTAGGGTGAATTGCTGCTGGGGATCCAATGTGTGGTCACTGACACTTTGCTGACTCACCACCCAATCAAAATAGCTGATACTCACAGCAACCCCGACTGAGCAGTTATTCCCATCATCTAATTCAGTGGCCGCAGTCACCACACAAGCCCCCACATAATAGCTGGCTCCAAGGGTTTGCGATGCTGGCACTGTGCAGTTTTGGCCGGTGAGGTCGCTACTATTGGAGCCAGCATTGAGGGCGGGCACCGCCGCATCACACAGTTGCGTATCAGTAGTCGTAATACTCGAATCCTCGGACCAATAAAAATTCAAGGCGGTCGCTTCTGCTGCCGCTAAACCCATATTTTGCACAGTAGCCGCCACGGTGAGCTGATCACCAGAACTCACTAGCGTAGGGCTGACACTTACCGCGCCCGACACGATCCAATCAAAGCCCTTGATACTCACGGCAACTCCGGCTGAGCAATTGTTGCTATCATCTAATTCCTTAGCGGCGGTAGCCACGCAAATGCCTACATAATAGGTAACTCCAAGTGTCTGCGATGCTGGCACTGTGCAGTTTTGGCTGAGGCTACTACTATTGAAGCCAGCATTGAGAGCGGGCACCATCACATCACACAGTAGCGTATCAGTAGTTGTAACACTCGAATCCTCGGACCAATAAAAGTTCGCCATGGTCGCCTCGGCCGCCGCTGCGCCCTGATTCTGCACCGTTGTAACCAGAGTGATCGTCTCGCCGGAATCCACCTGCTTAGGTGCGACGCTTAGATCACCCAGAACGACCCAATCGAAGGCGTGAATACGCACGGCAACCCCGGCGGAAGAGCAGTTGTTGCTATCATCCGATTCATTGGGCGCAGTCACCACGCAAGCACCCACATAATAAGTCGCTCCAAGGGTCTGTGATGGGGGCACCGCGCAGGATTGGCTGAGTTCACTGCTATTGGCTCCAGCGTCGAGGGAGGGAACCGTCACATTACACAGCGGGATATCAGTAGTTGTAATGCTCGAATCCTCAGACCAATAAAAGGACAAGGTGGTCTCCTGCGCTAGCCCCGTGCCCATATTCTGTACAGTTGCCGCGAGCTGTACCGTGTATATAATGTCTATCAACGAGCTGGAAGCCAACGTGTTGTCAATACTGAGATCGCTCGCCACGATCCAATCTAATGGCTTGAAACTCACGGCTGCTCCGGCAGAGCAGTTGTTGCTAACATGTAATTCGTTGGCTGCAGTCGCCACGCAAGCACCCACATAATAAGTATTTGACAGGATTTGAGTGGTCGGTACTGAGCAGTTTTGGCTGAGGCTGCTACTATTGGCTCCAGCGTTGAGGGCGGGCACCGTCAACCCCGCTGTGCACAGCGCCATATCAGTAGTTGTAATACTCGAATCCTCAGACCAATAAAAATTCAAAGTGGTTGCCTGACCCGCCTCCGAGCCCGTATTCTGTACAGTTGTAGCAAGGGTGATCATCTCACCGAGATCCACCTCTTGCGGGCTGACACTTGGCTGAGCCACTATCCAATCAAAGGAGTTGATACTCACGGCAACCCCGGCAGAGCAGTTGTTGCTGTCATCAAATTCATTAGACGCAGCAGTCACACAAGCACCCACATAATAGGTGGCTCCTAGGGTCTGCGATGTAGGCACCGAGCAGGACTGGCTGATACGGCTGGTATGATTATTGGTGGTTGCAACGGCGAGGGCAGGCACCGTAGCTGTACACAGCGAAGTATCAGTAGTCGTAATACTCGAATCCTCGGACCAATAGAAATCTAAGGTGGTCGCCGGTGCTACCACCTCGCCACTTGTATTCTGTACAGTCGTAGCAATGGCAATCGTTGCGCCAGAGGTCACCAGATTTGTGTCGACACTTAAATCCTGAATGATCCAATCGAAAGATGTGGTACGCATGGCAATCGTATTAGAGCAATTGTTGCTCGTATCTGATTCATAGCTTTGGACAATCACGCAAGCGGTTAAATAATAGGTCGCTCCACTTACCCACGCTGACGGCGACTTACAAGACTGGGTAAAATCAGTGCTGGCGTTCTTGGGGAGTGGATATATAGACAACAGACCGCTGCATACCTGCTTAGTGGGAGTAACACTCGGATCCGCGGACCAATAAAATCCCATGGGGTTTCGATCTGCTTGCCCCTTCCCTCTATTCCGCACAAATGCGCGCATGGTGGGACCCATCTCAATATGCACCGGATTGGGAGTAGCAGTCAAATTATATGCCTGCCAATCGACATCGCGGAGAATTACGGCAACACCGGCAGAGCAGTTGTTGCTAACATTGAATTCGTTGGGTAAAGTCACCACGCAAGCACCTACATAATAAGTCACTCCTAGGGTCTGTGATAGTGGCACCGAGCAGGATTGGCTGACACTATGGCTGGCTCCACCAGCGGCGAGGGCCGGCACCGCCACGCCAGCTGTGCACAGCGCCATATCAGTAGTCGTAATACTCGAATCATCAGACCAATAGAAGCGCACGGTGGTCTCTTGCGCTGGTGCCGTGCCCGTATTCTGTACAGTTGCACCAAGGGTAGGGATCATGCCGGTATACACCTCGTCTAGGTCGACAGATCCCTGCACACTGAAATCAACGTAACTGCCAACACTCACAGCAACCCCGGTAGTAGAGCAGTTGTTGTCAATATTTAATTCACCGGCGGGGCGCAGTACGCAAGCACCCACATAATAGGTGGCACCAAAGGTCTGTGATGGCG
The DNA here is from genome assembly GCA_014238345.1 of Gammaproteobacteria bacterium. Classification (GTDB taxonomy): domain Bacteria; phylum Pseudomonadota; class Gammaproteobacteria; order JABABF01; family JABABF01; genus JABABF01. The sequence continues at coordinate 843 of JABABF010000087.1, read as the reverse complement.
GCACTAGGCAAGAAGATTGGCTCACACTACTGCTGCTTCCAGCGGCGAGGGCAGGCACCGCCACGCCAGCTGTACACAGCGCTATATCAGTAGTCGTAATAGTTGAATCTTCGGACCAATAAAAACGCAAGGTAGTGGCATCTACTGCTCCCAAAGCGCCTATATTCTGGACCTTTGTAGCGAGCTGTAAAGTGTTACTAACACTGATCGGCGCATTGGGATCCACCGTGTTGTCGACGCTTAGATCGCCCTGTACAATCAAATCTGCCGCATTGATACTCACCGCCACTCCGGCAGAGCAGTTGTTGCCTGTATTGACTTCAAGAGATGTAGTCACCACGCAAACACCTACATAATAAGTGGGTTTTGCGGTCGGCGACTCGGGCAGCACTTGGCAGGATTGGCTGATACTATTGCTGGCTCCAACGGCGAGAGCCGGCACCGCCACGCCAGCTGCGCACAGCGCCATATCAGTAGTCGTGATACTCGAATCCTCGGACCAATAGAAACGTACAGTGGTCGCCGAAAATGCCGCCCTCATGCCTGCATTCTCTACAATTGTAGCGAAGGTCACCGTCTGACTGAAATCAACGGTGTGGTCGCCGATATTTGGCTCACTCACTATCCAATCTACGGTGTTGATAAGCACGGCAACCCCGGCAGTGCAGTTGTTGCCGGTATTTAATTCCTCGCTCGCGCTCTCCACACAAGCGCCCACATAATAAGTGGCTCCTAGGGTCGGCGATGTGGGCACCGAGCAGGATTGGCTGATACTGCCGCTGGTGCCAGCGGCGAGGATCGGCACCGTAGCTGTACACAGCGTTATATCAGTAGTCGTAATAC